>JAGBND010000105.1 GCA_017634575.1 Bacillota bacterium | reverse complement strand
TTTTCTCTTTCTTTTCAGGCTTTTTCTGCGCTTGCTCCTGTTCGCGCTGGATTTCTTCCGTAATCAGACTGATATTCTGTGTTTTTATCAGTTCAGCTTCGTTCATGGCAGGCTCAGAAGCAGTTTCCACAGCAGGAAGATCGTCCGGCAGAATATCTTCAAAATCAAATTCATGAAGATCTCTGGTCACGCCGGTCACCTCATCCTGAGGTTTATCATTTTGTACCATCTCTATCTCCTGTCGAGCAAAAAACTATATGCTCGGGCTCTCCCCGGTCTAATTCTAAAAGAAAACAAACGTGCATGTCTGTAAGGAAAACTGCAAAGGACTGCGTCGGAAAAGGCAGCAGTCCCAAGCAGATACCTGTGATGCAAAAAAGGGACTAAAAAAGTCCCTCTTTTACATAATGGATCAGATTCTCTCTTTGACCTTCGCAGCTTTACCAACGCGGTTGCGCAGGTAATTCAGTTTAGCTCTGCGGACTTTACCGTGACGCACAACCTGAATATGATCGATGCTCGGAGAATTCAGCGGCCAGGTCTTTTCAACGCCGATACCGGAGGAAAGACGGCGAACGGTGACGTTCTCGCGGATGCCGCCGCCGGTGCGACGGACAACAATGCCTTCAAACATCTGAATACGCTCTCTGGCGCCTTCTTTGATCTTGGCGTATACGCGGATGGTATCGCCTACCTGAAATTCAGGAATGTCAGATCTCAGCTGCTCTTTTTCAAGTTCACGAATGATCTCCTGGTTCATAATAGAAACCCCTTTCTTCTAAGACATTCAATAGCAAATGCCGCTTTCTCTGCAGAAAAAAGAGACCGATGAAAACAGAAACAAGCAGCAGCAGGTTTAACGCCTGCAGTCATCCTTGGACCAAATGCCAGCGGAATATCCGATATAAGAAACACATAAACAAACAAAGCCTATGCGTTCACGAATTGATATTATACCATGTTTTAAAGTCTTTGTAAACCACTTTTTATAAGAAAAAGCAAACTTCTGAAGGGCTAACTTTCATGCAGCTCTTCCAGTACCTGATGGTAAAGCTTCTTCTCTTCTTTTGTCATCTTTTCTTCCCGGATCAGATCAGGCCGCTTTTGAACAGTCAGGCGAATGGCCTCCTTCAGGCGCCATGTACGGATGGCGGCATGGTTTCCGGATAAAAGCACATCGGGCACGTTCATTCCATGAAATTCCCGCGGCCTTGTATACTGCGGATATTCAAGCCACATGCCGGAAAATGATTCTTCCTCGCTGGAAGCTTCATTTCCAAGCACGCCGGGAACAAGTCTGGATACAGCATCCATGACAACAAGGGCAGCAAGCTCTCCGCCGGTCAGGACAAAATCTCCAATTGAAATCTCATCCGTTACTCTCTCCTGGATGATCCGCTGATCCACGCCTTCATAGTGACCGCACAGAAGGACGATTTCCTTTTCCGAAGAAAGCTCTCTGGCGATCTCCTGGGTAAAAACCCGTCCCGCCGGGGACATATAAATAACCGGTATATCCTTGCTTTCCGGATCCTGTCCTAATGCCTCGCTGATTGCCTCGTCAATCGGGGAAGCCTGCATTACCATTCCTGCCCCGCCGCCAAAAGGATAATCATCCACAGCGCCGTACCGGTTTCGGGCATATTTCCTGATATCGATAACCGATAGCTGAATCAGGCCGGAGCTGATGGCTCTGCCCAGGATGCTTTCCTTGCAGGCATTCATAATCATATCCGGGAACAAAGTCAGTATAGTAAATTTCAATTCCGGCCTCCAGTCTCCCTTAAGCCGTCCAGCAGATGAACGGTTATGCGTTTCTGATCGCAGTCCATTTTTAAAATGCAGTCTTTAATCACAGGAACCAGCAAAGGCTCAGAGCCGTCAGAAGATACCTCCAGCACATAATTAGCGCTGGTTTCCAGAATATCCGTCACACGGCCAAGCATTTCCCCTTCATCAGATATGACCTCCGCCTCAAACAGGTCCCGAAGATAAAACTCATCTTCCTCAAGGGAAATAGCCTGATCATCTTCAATCCACAAAGAGCCGCCCTTCAGCTTCAGGGCCGTTTCGACAGACCCGACGCCCTTGAAATGCAGAAGGACCATATCCTTTTGAAACTGAACTTTATCGATGGTAAGCCAGCCGCGAATATTTTCTTCCTGATCGTCTCTGGAAAAACCTAGTTTTTCCAGCTCCAGAAATCGCCTGGGATCCTGAGTCGTGGGAAAAACTTTCACTGTGCCGCCTATGCCGTGAGTTGACGTTACGATTCCAACACGGAACATTGATACTCCTTTTATCTGATGCACAGCTCATGCTGCTTTATGCTCAGAGAAATGTGTTATGAAAAAGACCGGCCCTGCGGCCGGTCCCGGGATTACTGAAGAATATCCACCGTAACCCTTGCATCATCTTTGATAGCGGCAGCCTTGACTACCGTGCGGATTGCTTTTGCAATCCTGCCCTGTTTTCCGATGACCTTACCCATGTCATCCGGAGCAACCTTGATAGAAATCACTTGTTCATCATCCTTCATTTCTTCAGAGATGACAACCTGATCCGGTTGATCCACCAGGGCCTTCACAATGATCTCAACCAGTTCTTTCACTGCAGCCTCCTAACCAAGATCTGCCGATTAAAGAACGCCGGCGATCTTCAGAAGCTTTTTCACCGTTTCGGTCGGCTGCGCGCCGGTCTGAAGCCAGGTTTTAGCTTTTTCCTCTTCAACCTTGATCACGCTGGGATCGCGGGTGGGATCATAAAAACCAATTTCTTCGATAAAACGGCCATCTCTGGGAGAACGAGCATCCGCAACAATGATACGATAGGTGGGAGCACCTTTCTTACCCATTCTCTTCAGTCTGATTTTTACCATCGTATGTACCTCCTCTGTAATCTTATATGAAAACCACCGCATGGTCCTGTCTTAAAATGCAGGATGCTGCATCCCAAAGGTCACACCTTCGGGCAGGGTGGAGTTTTCCAAAATGTTTAAAATCCGAAGGGATTTCCTCCCCTTCCGAGGGCGCCTAACTGGCGCATCATGTTTTTCCGGCCTTTTTTACCGGAGAACTGCTTCATCATGCCCTTCATCTGATCGAATTGCTTCAGCAGCTGGTTTAATTCCTGAATGCTGGTTCCGGATCCCTTGACGATCCTGCGCTTGCGGGAAGCATTTAAGATCTGGGGTTTCCTTCTTTCCTCAGGGGTCATGGAATAGATAATCGCCTCGATCCGCTTGAAGACGCTCTCATCAATATCGGTATCTTTAACTTTGCCGGCCAGTCCGGGAATCATTCCCAGAATCGAACTCATACTGCCCATTTTCGTAACCTGATGAATGCTGTTTAAATAATCCTCCAGGTTGAAGTCTTTGGACATGGCCCGTTTGGAAAGCTTGGCCGCGTCTTCTGCATCGATGGAAGCCTCCGCTTTTTCGATCATGGTGAGCACATCGCCCATGCCGAGGATTCTGGAAGCCATCCGATCCGGATGGAACAGCTCAATATCCGACAGCTTTTCGCCGATACCGGAGAACTTAATGGGCTTGCCGGTGACTGCGCGGATGGAAAGGGCTGCGCCGCCTCGTGTATCGCCATCCAGCTTGGTCAGAACCACGCCTGTGACATCCAGCTTCTCATCGAAGCCTTTTGCCACATTTACGGCCTCCTGACCGGTCATGGCATCCACAACCAGAAGAATCTCGGAGGGATTGACAGCGCCCTTAATCTCCTGCAGCTCCTCCATCAGGCTCTCATCGATCTGAAGACGGCCTGCGGTATCCACAATAACCAGATTGCAGCTGGTGTTTCTTGCCTTTTGAATGGCCTGCCTGGCGATTTCCACAGGAGAGGTTTCCGTTCCCATCTCGAAAACAGGAACATCAATCTGTTCGCCAAGAATCTGCAGCTGCTTAATAGCCGCAGGACGGTACACGTCACAGGCAGCCAAAAGAGGCTTTTTGCCTTTTTCTTTCAGCATCCTGGCAAGCTTGGCAGCCATGGTTGTTTTACCGGCACCCTGAAGGCCTACCATCATGAATACGCTGGGAGAAGTTGAACCGTAAATCAAACCGGATTCGGCATCCGAGCCCATCAGGGCGATCATCTCTTCGTTGACGATCTTGATGACCTGCTGACCGGGAGTCAGGCTTTTTAAAATGTCCTGGCCCAGCGCTCTTTCCTGGACGCGGTTTACAAATTCCTTAACGACTTTGAAATTAACATCAGCCTCTAAAAGAGCCAGCTTGACTTCCCTCAGACCATCCTTCAGATCTTTTTCTGTCAGCGTGCCCTTACTGCGAAAGCCCTTGAAAATCTCTTGAAGTCTGTCAGATAGATTCTCAAATGCCATAGGCTATTCTACTCCTCGCCGGATAAAGCAAGTTCCCGGATTTTATCCAGAACAAGAACAATTTCTTCACCCGGTCTTTGTTGATGAATCATATCCGCCGCTTCATCGATCAGCTGCGCGATTCTGCGGCTTCTATGCGCAATGTGCAGTTTGTTTTCGGTTTTCTCCAGGATAGAAAGGCTGCGATGAATGGAATCGGAAACCCCTTGACGGGAAATACCAAGTATCTGACCGATTTCTCCAAGAGACAGGTCCTCAGACAAATACATCTGAAGAATATCCCGTTGTTTTTGCGTAAGCAGTTCGCCATACTGATCCAGCATCAGCGACTGTACATAGATATCCTCCATACCTGTTACCTCATGCCACCTTTACAAGAAAACCTGTCAAGCAAAATTACTTGACAGGTCAGCATTATACATTTCTTATTCGGTTTTGTCAAGAAGTTTATAAGAACAATTTTTAAGGTCTCATTTTCATCTGGACAATTTCATAAAAACTTCTTTCAGAAACCTTGGCCAGGGGGAAGTTCCATCTGCTTTTTCTCACATGGATCCATGTTTTCGCAGGGATATCCACATATCTGTCTCCATCGGCCATGAAAAGCGCTCTGTTTCCCTTTGTGAATCCATCGATATAGAAAGAAAGTGCCTCGCCTCCCCCAAGAACAATAGATCTGTCCACAATGGCATGGGAACACAGAGGGGTGAGAATCATGTTGTCGGAAACAGGATCCAGAATCGGTCCCCCCGCAGAATAATTGTAAGCGGTAGATCCTCCGGGGCTCGATACAATCACGCCGTCCGCATGAAACTCTGTCAGAAAATGACCGCCGATGTGGCAGCGAATGGTCAATATGCCATCCAGCAGATCGCGGTGTATGACAAAATCGTTAATTGCCGTGTACAGCGTCGGATCATCGCCGATGGATCCCTCCAGCATCAGCCTGTTTTCCACCCTGAACTGTCCCCGGATCGCCTTAAGAAGAGTTTCTTCGGGATTTGAAGGATCAATCTCCGTGAGATAGCCAAGGGTTCCCAGATTGATTCCAATCAAGGGGACGCCAGTGCCCTGCAGAAAATGACCGCATCGGATCATCGTGCCGTCGCCGCCCAAAACGACAGCCAGATCCATATTCCCTTTTCTTTCCTCATCAAGGGGCGACGTCAGATTTTCAAGATCCGGATGAAGCGCCCTTCTTTCCTGATCCATGAATACGCTGACGCCCTGCTCTTTCAGAAACCGGACGATCCGCAGGGTTTGGGCGCAGGATTCATCTTTGCGGGTGTTGAAATATACGAGAATCTGCCGAATCATAGGCTTGCCTTTATAAAGTTAAGCACGACTTCGCGGCCTTTGCCCTGATAGTTGTGACCATTCAGGACAAGATCCGCGTTCAGCTTGGTGGGCAGAAAGTACTTGGTTTCGGAATATTTGGCGGAATTCAGATAAAAATCCGCAATTTCTTCCATGGTTCCCCGGCCTGCCTTCATATTGCGGACAATGCGGCGGTACATACGGATTTCCGGATCCAGATCCATGTAGATTTTCAGATCCTCCAGCTCCAGCAGCTCCGGAAAATACAGCACCGTCAGGCCTTCCAGAATCAGAATATCCAAAGAATCATCCTTCAGAAGCTTTTGAACCTCTTCAAAGTAGGCTGAAAAGTTTAAAGATTCCGGGCAGTTATAGTCGTCATATTCGAGACCTGAAAGGGGGGATGTCATCTTGGGGAGGGGGCGGTTAAAATACGTGTCGGTGCCTAGCTTTTTGACCCGGTAATCCGAAAGGTCCTCCATCAGCATCTGGGAAAAGGTGCTTTTACCGCTTCCTGAGCATCCAGCAATCGCAATGACAAAAGGTTTCTTCATAGCAATCCTACCCTTATAATGTAATTCCTGTCTTTTTCACAAGGAGATCTCTCGCCGTCTGCAGAGAATCCACGCCTGCTTTATTTTTGATGGGGGCAAATTCATCCTCTCTCAGGCATTCCATGGACAATACCTCATCGAAGGCTTCCAGAATATCAAAAATAAAGTATTCCAGTTTGTACGCATTGGGCTCTTCCGGCACAAATGGCTCTCCGGCCTCGGTAAGGCACTTGATCTTCTTGTTGGCTTTGTGAATAGGCAGCGATGTGCCGGCTGCCTTTTCCGTTTCTGTCATTTTGAACAAGTAGTTTAAGGTCACGCCAAAGTGATATAAATACTGTCCCTTTTCATCGGTAGCCAGACGCATCTCATCCGTCAGCTCCGAATATTCCACTACAGAAGGCCGGCCATTGCGATAGCAAATAGCGCCGACCCTTTCATCCGGGCTTACCTTGGCAATTACTTTAGCGGCTGCCGGAACGCCGGCAAGGGAAGCTGCGCCCAGGAAAACGGGATCTGCAATATTCTGCAGCACATTGTCCACGGACACCACGTTGATCCATTCTACACCGTCTTTTTTCAGCAAATCCCAGAGCCCGCAGCGCATCATGGAACGAAACCAGCCGCCATTTCCGTTTGGCGCAAGGGAAATCCGGTCTTTTTCATCCAGCAGGATCTCTCCGCTGTGCGACAAAGCAGGCGCCTGATCCTGCTTAAAGAAATGAATGTACTTTTCAGGATAACCAAAGAAGTGATGATCTTCAAAGAAAGAAACGGTCTGCTCATGGTTCTGGTCGCTGGTCATGACGCAAAAATGAAGATACTTCATTTCCTGATTTGTTTCAGCCGCAGCAGCCCGGATATTCGCAAGCATGTTGTTTAATAAAATTTCGAAAAGATACAGCTCCCGGGTAATGCCCACGTTCAAAGTGCCTTTGGGTCCGTTAAAGCCAAGTCTTGATCCCTGACCGCCTGCCAGAACAAGGGCTGCCACCTTCCCTTCCCTGATCAGGTGGTTTCCTTCGGTTTGAAAAGCGGCTTTTCTCTCCTCCTGCTGGGCAAGGGTCATGGTTTTCAGCGGACTGATCAGACTGCCGGATGCCAGATTAGTCTGCTCCATGGCTTCTTTGATCATATCAAAATCGATGGATTCAAATTGCTTCACAAGATCCGCGCGGGATAACTCATTCAGTTCGTTCCAGAAACGAAACACCTGAAGCTGTCCGTTTTTCTCAGCCAATTGTAAAATCGATTCCGGAATATCTGCCTTTTGCATACTCATTGCTCTTTGCACCTCTTCAAAGTTAGTCAGTCACGAATCTCTCGACCCGGTCTGTCAGCTGACATACAATTTCATAGGAAATCGTGCCGGAAAGATCAGCCAGTGTTTCCACGGACAAATCTTCGTTAAACAGAATGACCTTATCCAGAAGCCTTGCCTCGGGGATATCCGTCACATCCACCATCATCTGATCCATGCAGACTCTGCCTCTAATCGGCGCCTTCTGACCATGGATCAGGACATAGCCGGTATTGGAAAGATGTCTCGGGTAGCCGTCTCCATATCCAACAGGGACCGTGGCGATCCGCATATCCTTTTCCGCTTCATATGAACCGCCATATCCGACAGGCGTGCCCTTTTCCACCCATTTCAGGTGAACGATATGGCTGCTCAGACTCATGACGCTTCTAAGCGCAAAGGCTTCTCTGTCCATTTCTCCCGATGGGTACAGGCCATAGAGCATGATGCCTGCCCTGACCATGGATGGATAAGGAAGCTTAGCATAGCTCGAGGGCATTTCCATAATAGCGGCTGAATTGGCCATGTGAACCAGAGGAATTTCAAGTCCTCTCTTCTCCAGCATTTTCATAAAGGACAGGAAGGTGTCCATCTGCTTCTGCGCATGGGATTTATCCTTTTCGTCGGAACGGGAAAAGTGGGTAAAATAACCCCTGATGGTAACGGCAGGCAATTTGGAAATCTGCCGGATCAGTTCAGCATTAACCAGGTTAGGGACAAAACCGATGCGCTGCATGCCGGTTTCAATTTTAATATGAATATCCGCCTTCAGGTTATGTCTTACCATGATCTCTGACAGAATCTGCGCCTGTTCCAGCGAAAAAACCGTGAGCATAATATGATTTTCCGCAGCCGTCACATATTCGGAGGGATGGGTAAAGCCAAGCACCAGAATAGACTTATTCGTCAGTTTTCTTACCTGAACGCCCTCCTGAACGGAGGCAACCGCAAAGGCATCCGCCCCTTCCTGATCCAGAACGGGCACCACATGTTCAATTCCATGGCCATAGGCATTGCTTTTTACGACCGCCATGACCCTGCTTTTCGAATCCGTTTTTTCCAGGATCCGCTTAAAGTTCTCTTTCAGCGCAGAAACAGACAGCTCTGCTCTTACGCGGTAATAATTCTCCATGTAACAATATCAGTCCTTTAACTATCACTCAATTTGCCAATCCACGGGCTCCATCTGATGAGCCTTCAAAAAGGCATTTGCTTTTGAAAAATGTCTGCATCCAAAAAAACCATGGTATGCCGAAAGCGGGCTTGGGTGCGCTGCCTCCAGGACCAGATGATTTTTATTGGTGATGAGATTCTTTTTATTCCGGGCATAGCGTCCCCACAGCATAAAAACCAGCGGCTTCTCCCGTTCATTTAAAAGCCGGATTATATCATCGGTAAAGATTTCCCAGCCCATTCCCTGATGGGATCCGGGAGATCCAGCCCTTACCGTGAGCACCGAATTCAGCAGAAGGACGCCCTGATCGGCCCATTTCTTCAGATATCCGGTTTTGGGAATATATAAGCCCAGATCCGTCTGCAGTTCCTTATAGATATTCATTAAAGAAGGAGGAATATCGATGCCGGGCTGAACGGAAAAACTGAAACCATGGGCCTGATTCGGCCCATGGTAAGGATCCTGACCTAGAATCACCACTTTCACATCCCGGTAGCTGGTGTGCTGCAGGGCGGAAAAGATATGATGCATATCCGGATAAATGGTTCTGGTTCGGTATTCTTCTTTCAGAAAACTACGCAGGTTCAGATAGTAAGGCTGCGTAAACTCGTTTTGCAGCAGTGCCTGCCAGTCGTTATCCAGTCTTGGTGCCATCTTACAACTGCCCGCAAAGCTTTTCGATTTGAATATGAGAAATAATATCTCTCGCTGTCATGGCGTAGGCGCCCTTCTCGTCCTTTGCCAGATCGCCGGCAGCGCCATGCAGATAGACGCCGCAGCAGGCTGCCTCGAAGGGATGCATGCCCTGCGCCACCAGACCGCCGATCATGCCTGCCAGCACATCGCCCGAGCCTGCCGTTGACATGCCATTGTTGCCAGTGGAATTGTAGAAGATTCTGCCATCCGGAGAGGAAACCAGGGTCATGGCGTCTTTCAATACGGCAATACATCCATAGATGCGGCTCAGTTCTTTGGCGGCATGAATGGGATCGGACATAATATCCTGAATACTGGTGGAAAGAAGGCGCGATGCTTCACCAAGGTGAGGCGTCAGCACGGTGCAGTCGCCTCTCTTGCGGACCAGGTCACGGACCTGCTCGTCTTTAGCCAGGATATTCAGGGCATCCGCATCAAGCACCACCGGCATATCCAATCTGGCATGCTCCAGAAGATGCTTCATCAGCGTAAAGGCATGCAATTCCTGTCCAAGGCCGGGGCCAATCAGGACAGCACTGCTTTTGCCAAGGACAAAGGGCAGGAAGGAAAGCGCGGGAAAATCCCGATCCGAATAGGGGCACACGATGGCTTCCGGAAGCTTGATCTGCATGACCTCTCTGATGCTCTCCGGAAGAAGCGCCTCAATCAGACCTGTGCCGACCCTGTAGGCGCTTTCGCAGGCCATAATCGCCGCGCCGGACATGTTCGTACTGCCGGCAGCAACCAGAAGATGACCGTAGAGTCCTTTATGGGAACGGGAATGCCTTGGCGGAAGAAGCCAGGCAACATCTTCTTTCTCCAGCATAAAGTGGCGGGATTTGGCAAGAGGCGGAATGGATTGCGGAATGCCGATATCTTTGATCTGAATGTGGCCGGCATGATCTTTGCCGGGATACAAAAGAAGACCGGGCTTGAAACGGCAGAAGGAAACCGTTTCATCCGCTTCAATAGCGCATCCCATCACCTTTCCGGTATCACCGTTAATGCCTGAAGGTATGTCGATGGAAAGCACCTTAAAAATTCCTTTGGAATGAAGCTCATTGACACTGGTAATAATCTGAGCATTCATGCCATATATTTCTCGATCCAGTCCCGTTCCGAACAATGCATCCACGACCCATTCGCTCTCGGATGCCAGATGGTTGAAAACGGAAGCCTGGGACATCGTCAGCACGGAAATCTGATATCCGGCCAGCATTTCGTAATTGGTGCGGGCGTCGTCACTCATTCTGTCCTTTTCGCCTGCAAAAAAGACCCTCACCTGATATCCTGCGGATTTCATCATCCTGGCGCAGGCAAAACCATCGCCGCCGTTTCCTCCGCTGCCGCAGAGAAAAAGAATATCATCTTCCTTTGTGCACACCTGTTTTAACCGGTCTGCCACTTTCGAGGCCGCAGCTTCCATCAGCAAAATGCCGGGAACCTTCAGCTCACTGGTCATATACCTGTCAGCTTGTCGGATATCCTCGGTCAGACTGATCCATTTCATACTGTCTCCTCCTCTTCTTTTTCGCAATGGTTTTTAACCATTGTGTACAATGGGCGGTTTTTAATCCATTGTAGAATTCCTTTTCCATAAAGTCAAGCAGACTAAGAAAGACTTCTCAGTCTTTTTACGCAGTCGCTCACGATAGCGGCTGCGGACGCCATCTCCTCTTCCGTGTTTTCAGCGCCAAAGCTAAAGCGCAGGGAGGATTCTATTTCATCCGTTTCAAGCCCCATGGCGCTAAGCACATGGGATGCCTGACCGGCTCCGCTCATGCAGGCTGAACCGCTGGAAACAGAAATTCCATGCATATCCAGGAGAATCAGCAAGGATTCTGCCTGTATGCCTTCAAAGGATATATTGATGATTCCCGGAAGAAACATCCCGCCGGGGTCTTTGGCAGCGCCATGAAAGCGAACCTGATCCAGATTATCTTCTATGCCTTGAACAAAGACCCTTCTCAGCCTTAAAAGATGCTTTTCCAGATCGGCAAGCTCTTCTTTTGCCAACGCGGCAGCCTCTCCGAAACCAACAATCGAAGGAACATTCTCCGTGCCGGCGCGCCTGCCCCTTTCCTGAACGCCTCCTCTCAGCAATGGCGGAAGAGTCAGCCCTCGCCGGATATATAAGGCGCCAATTCCCTTGGGGCCTCCGATCTTGTGCGCGCTGAAGCTCATCAGATCAACGGGAAGCTTTGACAGATCAATGGGCAGTTTCCCAAGGGCCTGAACCGCATCCACATGAAACAGCACGTGACGGTCCCGAAGCGCTTCGCCAATTTTCTCCACCGGCATAATCGCGCCTGTTTCGTTGTTGACCATCATGCAGCTGACCAGGCATGTATCGTCTCTTACTGCCTGCAGCACATCCTCAGGCCGGATTAATCCGGATGCATCGGGCCGGACATAGGTGATGTCATAGCCCTGCTGCTGCAAAAATCTGCAGGGCTCCAGCACTGCATGATGCTCGATCGCAGTGGTTACGATATGCCTTTTCCCTTCTCCTGCCAGAGCGGATCCTCCCAGAATCGCCCAGTTGTCAGCCTCGGTCCCGCTGCCTGTAAAAACGATTTCTTCCTTGGCAGCGCCTGCCAAATCCGCAATTTTCTTTCTGGCTGTCTCCACCGCATTCCGGGCTGTCTGCCCTTCCATGTAGAGACTCATGGGATTGCCGAAGGTTTCTCCAAAAAAAGGCAGCATCGCCTGAAGAACTGTTTCCCGTACAGGCGTTGTTGCCGCATGATCCAGGTATATTCTGCCGCTTTCCTTTTTCATTTTGAATGAGCCTCTTTTGATGGATGCGCCTTTGTCCCCGGACTGATCATTTGCACCCAGGCTTTAAAAAGGGACTCTGAGTGTGTCCTCCAGACACAGGGCGGCTCCTTGGAGGGATCATCATCGGGAAAATAGTTAACGGGAACATCAATAGGAAGTCCCTTGCCCTTGTCTCTGAAATACTCAAAGCTTAAGGTATCCGCCTCATATTCGGAATGTCCGGTAATAAATACACGTGATCTGGCCGGATCATGCATTAAATATACCCCGGCCTGAGGTGAAACCGCATCGATCACCAGATCCGGAACCCTTCTGACATCCTTAAGATCCGTATAGGTGTGACGGCTGTGAGGGGTAAAAAAGGGAGCTTCCAGCGAAAAGGTCAGTTCATTGCGGTGAAGAATCACATGCCTGAAAATACCAAACTGTTTGGTCGGAAGCTTCTTTTTCGGCACGCCATAAAAGTGATACAGTCCGGCCTGAGCGCCCCAGCAGATAAACAAGGTGCCTGTGCCATTCGCATCAGCCCAGTCCATAATGGTGCAAAGCTCCTTCCAATAGGCGGTTTCCTCAAAGGCCATCATTTCGATGGGCGCTCCGGTAATAATCAACCCGTCAAAGCGTTCATTCTTCACTTGGGAAATCGTCCGATAAAAGCGTTCCATATGCTCTTTCGAGGCATGGGTCGCGCGATAGCTTTCAGTCGTCAGAAAGGTAACATCCACAATACTTTCGGACATGCCAAGCCGGCGAAGGAGCTGTCTTTCCGTCCGCTCCTTCACCGGCATAAGGTTTAAAATCGCAACACGTACTATATCAGAGGATTCGCCAATCGCTTCACGGGGAATGATCAGAGGTCCTCCTGTCTCCTGCTTCAGTTCACTGATTGCCGGAAGATGCCTGATTTCGATCAGGGGCATTGTTCGCCTCCTCGGTCGTACCATTTTGCGCCGCAGCGTTCATAGCTCTGTATGCTTCATACTGCTTTTGATAGGCTGCCTGCTGGGCAGCGATCTGAGCCTGACGCGCTTTGCGTTTTTTGGTCTGTACGACAACTATGACAACTACTATAACAACAATCGCGATAAAAATCAACCATCCAATAAAATGTCTGGCAAAAGAAAGGATCAACTTTTGAAGGCCGGAAACGAAGTTTCTGGTTCCTCTGCCGAAGGCCTGAGAAAGCTCCTGGCCAAATCCGATGGGCGGTTCTTCCGTTCCGGATAGCTGGCTTACCTCCTGAAGGTCAATGGAGATCGTAGAAAAACTCACCAGGGAATCGTATCTGCGAAGCGTGCCGGAATAGTAATCAATGTCATATTCCACTTCGCTGATAGCTTCCTGAATGGTAATAATATCCTCCATGGTTTCCGCCTTTTTCAGAAGCTCCTGAAGCGTTTCCAGCTTTGCCTTGGCGGAGTTCAGTCTGGATTCGGAATCGTAGTATTGTTCGCTGACATTCTGAACATTTTCGTTAAAGGAACGGATGGAAGCGATCTCTCCTGCGGTGTCACAGAAATAACGGTACTGATCGGCAGGAACACGGATCGTATAGGATGCATAACGGTAAGAACCATAGTTGCTGAGATTGGAAAACTCAATGTATCCGCCGGCTTTTTCAACTCTGGTTTTGATGGCGCTGACAGCCTGGTCAAACTCTACTGTTTCCATGCTCAGAGACGCGGAATAAATCAGCTTGGCATTGTCAAAGGCAGGATTGGAATTTTCCGATGCCGGTTGTTCCTGGGTTACCTGTGCACTTCCATTCGCCGTATCATATTCACCTGCATAATAGTCGCCAGGCGCATAACCCAGTTCTTCCTCAGCCATTTCATAGTATTCGCCATCGGCGGCATAGCTTTGCGTCGCTGTGGCAGCCGAAGAATAGGCGGAATAGGACTCTTCTGCTTTGTAGCTGCTGTCGGTGCTGCCGCCGCTGCATCCTGCAGCAAAGATAGTGCCGATCAGAAGCGCGATGGTTACAAGCGAAATTAAAATTTTTCTTTTCATGGTCTTCTCCCTCTCTTTGCTTTTTTTAAATCTCAATCTTTCCTTCTCAAATCGTTCTGATATGAAGCAGAAAGAAATCAATTGAATAAAGCTTTTTTGTTCTTCTGTCCTAATAGACGCAGATTACACGAAGCAGGTTTCAGCTTTACAGAAAAAATCTTAATATTTTCAGCAGTTTCAAAAACAGCCTGGATGTGGCCTTAAAAGGACATCCAGGCTATATGCTTACTTAAATTCAGCATATCATATTTCGGCTTCAAAAACAAGCCGCAGAACATAACACTAATGGACCATTTTTAATCACAGGTCTTCGTCACGCCGCAAAACAGGCCTTCTCTTCTTCTGAATCCAGCCGGCGAACTGGCGGATCATCAAATACGCGGTTACGATGAGTATCAGAAGCGCCATAAAGGTCCAGAAAGCTCTTACAACCTTATGAACCAGGGGATAAAAGGTTTTAACCCGCTGAGAGGGCACGCTGGCATAGTAGATCTGATTGTAATCCTGCCTCAGTGTGTTTTCCTTATAGAGAATCCTTCCATAGGGATCCGCCACGACGCTCCAGCCATCCACAGTCGGTTTAAACAGCACCACGCCGCTTTGAATCGCGCTGATCCCCTGCATGCGGTAGTTAAGATCCACCACCTCCTCCCAATCCCATGAGGGATTGATAAAGGTATCGGTCTTATGGTTCATCTGCATCAGATATTCGGAAAAGGTTGCATCGTAGCAGATGGAATAAGAAACCATTCTCTCCTGGCCATCTATCACGACCAGGTCCGCCGGGATCACGCCGTCGCCGGCCGTATATTCCTGATCTTCAATCACCGGAATCAGATAGCTCTTCCGATAATCCGACAGATAAGCTCCCTGATCGTCTATAAAAACAATCTTATTCTCCCAGCGATCATCGTCCGTCATGACATCCAGGGATAAGAGAACGAAGATTCCGTTCTCTTTTGCCTTTTCCTGCGCCAGAGCAATCAGATTGGCTTCTTCCTCACCCTCCACTTCAAACGCTTCCTCTGCATAAGCCATCAGCTTCGCGCCGCCTGATGCAGCCTCCGCCACGGTTTTTTCGAGATAGGCGGCATTTTCAGCGTAATCGGGATCCTCCTCGGCCGGGTTTTCATAGTAAGTCTTGGCCGGTCCTGAGGCATAGGCCATTAATATGCCGTTATCCGGCGGGGAAGATGTTTCATAACGGATGCCGCCCACCACAAAGACAAGCGCGCATGCGCCAAGGGCAATGACTCCGGCCATTCTGGCTGTTTTCCGGTCTCTGTTCAGGATTATCCAGACAATCAGTGAAGGAACAAAAGCCACAAAGAAGGAAACAAAGATATCGCCCGCAATAGAAACGCTTTGAATGAGCCACTTGTTTCCATATTGAGTGAGAGACAGATTAAACTGATGCCCGATGATAAACTCTTCGATCATGATCCGCATGGCAGGAAAAACAATCCAGGACAGATAGTCTTTTCCTTTCCTGAGATAATACCGGTCCAGCAGATAGGGAATCAGGTTAAAGCCGGTCAGCACGGCATTCAGCGCGATCGAAATCCACAAAAAGCTGATTTCATAGTCACCCAGGAAGCTTTCGTATCTCAGCTCATGAGCAGTCAGCAGAACCAAGCTGAAAACCAGCCAATCCAGCTTCCTGGCCATGGTTCTGGTGAAATAAATAAAGCAGGTCAGATAAATCCAGGGAGAAAGAATATAGATCAGGTCCAGCTCCGTATTGACGCGGGGAAGTATAAAAAACACCGCGCCGATTAGCAGAAGCAGATACCTGATCCATTGATTCTGTTTCGTTTGATGACTATTCTGCATTTTCCTCAAGGTAGTTTACAATATCGCCGACAGTGCGGAGCGTGGGGATAACCCGGTCCGGAACCTCGATATCAAACTCGTCCTCGAAAGCAGCAACGATATTGATAACCTCCAGAGAGCTCAGGCCAAGATCGTCCACCAGGGCGCTGTCCATGGTAATCTCCTGCTCGTCATTGTCCATATACTCCTGCAAAATAGCTACCGTTCTGTCAAACATGATTCATTCTCCTTTTTTTAATTTAATCTATATTCGAAACCGAAAAGGCCAAAACAGTCAATCCGGTTTACCTGCGCCTTACTGAGGTATGTTCTTATACCTGACAATCTTCTTGCTGGTATTTTTAATAAACTCCACGTCGCGGAGCTTCACGCTGGCAATCTGCTTGTAGGCCGGACGGCCTTCATTGACTTTGTTCATCAATTCGTTGAAATAGGCCTGATTGCCGAGGTACTCTTCCTCCGGGAAAATCTCAGCCACGATGGCATGATCCTTTTCGTAGACCAGAACCTCCTTCACGCCTGGATCGATCTGGAAATTGTTTTCCAGCTCTTCAGGAGAAATATTCTCGCCATTGCTGAGAATAATCAGATTCTTGATTCTTCCGGTCAGGAACAGGAATCCGTCATCATCCACATGACCGATATCCCCGGTGGAATACCAGCCGTCCTTCAGTGAGGCCTCTGTGTTTTCTGGATCGTTGTAGTAACCCATCATCGTGACGGTTCCCTTCAGCTGCACTTCTCCCTCCGGGGAAATCCGTACCTGGGTTCCGTGAATCACCTGGCCCACGCTGCCGTCCTTTTTGAAATAGTTGCGGTTGATGGCTACGCAGGGCGAGCACTCGGTGGTGCCGTATCCGTTCAGAATTTCAATACCCAGCTTTCTGAATTCTTTGACATAGAACGCATCCAGATGGGCGCCGCCGCTGATAATATATTTCAGATTGCCGCCGAAAATCT
>JAGBND010000104.1 GCA_017634575.1 Bacillota bacterium | reverse complement strand
GCTCCAGATAACGCTTTTCGCCTGTTTCTTTTGAGAGCTTGACCAAACTAAGCTCAAGTTCAGGGTGGCCGGGCGTTACAAAGGCTGCAGCGTTTTCTACACGGAAAATCCGATCGATATAGTCGGCGTAGCGAATCATCAAATCCAGCAGTTTGGTTTTTCCGGTTGCCCGTTTATAGGCAATGGCGGCTTCGATGAGATGCCCGGCGCAGTAGAGTTCGTGCTGACTGCGGTCCGTGAAGCGGTTCGCCTCATGAAGGGCTTCCGTAACCTGGAAATGACTGTTAAAATAGCCGTTTTCATCGGCATTTTTGCAGATTGTATCAATGGTCTCGTCACAGATCTGTTCCAGCAGACCAAGTTTTTGAATTTCTACTTCTGTATGATCGGCAGAGTTTTTCCATTCCTTGGCAATCTCAAGCAGATAGGCGGTGCCCTCGATCCATTTGGCAATGTCGGAATCCCAGAAAATATGACCGATTCGAGGGCGGTCCGTGGAGGGAGCGCCGGAATTTTGCAGGGCAGAAGCGGTGAGAGGTGGTTCATCCTGATGAATACTCTGGGCAGGATCGTCAGGGGAAATGAGAGCGTCTGGATGATTGGTTTGCTCCTCCTGAAGTAGCCTGTTAAGCCAGCCTTTTACATCCATCGCTTCGAAACGATAGGTTTCTTTGAAGCGCTCATATACGCTTTCAGCGGTAGTGAGAAGCATGTGCTGCTTGGCTGACCAGAAGCCGCCGTTTATATTGACCTGTTCAAATGAAATATTTTTCATAGAATCATCCAATCGCTTCCGGGTGGCCGATGGCTTCGAGCCAGCCATGGTACAGCTTGTTGGCTTTATGGGGCTCCATCTCCGGGTACAGGCGGCTCTCGGCTGATTCGGGACCGTTCAGATTGCGGACGAGGCTGATGAGCTCTTCCTGATCGGCCCAGACGCCTTCCGTAAGTCCTGCCATAAAGGCGGCGCCCATGGCGGTTGCTTCCGCGGTGGCGGTGCGCACGACAGGAACCTGCAGGATATCGCTCTGGAATTGCATCAGGAAATCGTTGGCGCTCATGCCGCCGTCCACCTTCAGGGATTTGCAGGGCATGCCCATTTCCCGTTCCATAGCGCCCACCACATCCTTCACGCGGTAGGCCACCGATTCCAGGGCGGCGCGGACGATATGGGCTTTAGTAGCTTTTCGGGTCATTCCGACGATGCTTGCTTTGCTGCCGTTGTCCCACCAGGGAGCGCCGAGTCCCTGGAAAGAGGAGACGAAGTATACGCCGGCGGTATCCGGAACAGAAGCTGCGATGGGTCCCGTTTCGGATGCTTTTGTGATCAGGCAAAGATTATCCCGAAGCCATTGAACGGTGGCGCCGGCCATAAAGATGCTGCCTTCAAAGGCATAGCAGACTTCGCCGTTCAGCCCCCAGGCGACCGTGGTCAAAAGGCCGTTTTTGGAGGTCAGCGGCTCGGAACCGATATTGGAAAGAATAAATGCGCCGGTTCCGTAAGTGCATTTTGCTTCGCTTTTCTCGAAGCAAAGCTGGCCGAAGAGAGCGCTCTGCTGATCGCCCAGCACGGCCCGGATGGGAATTTCGCTGCCCAGATAGGAAGCATCCAGCATGCCGAAGTTGGAACCGCTTTCCTGAGCCTTGGGCAGATTCCGGCGGGTAATGCCGAAGTAATCCAGAATTTCATCATCCCAGCCAAGGGTATGAATGTTAAAGAGCATGGTACGGCAGGCGTTGGAATAGTCCGTAGCGTAGGTGCGTCCCTTGGTGGCATTGTAAATCAGCCAGGTGTCGATGGTGCCGAAAAGCAGGGTGCCATTTTCGGCTTTTTCTCTGGCCCCGGGAACATTCTGCAAAAGCCACTGGATTTTGGTGGCGGAGAAGTAGGCATCGGGAATCAGGCCAGTGCGGCTTTGAAACCATTCACCCAGACCGCGCTCGAGGATTCCGGCAGCGGTTTCCTCCGTGCGCCGGTCCTGCCAGACAATCGCGGGGTAGATGGGGGTTCCGGTCTCCTTGTCCCAGGCAATCAGCGTCTCGCGCTGATTGGTAATGCCGATGGCGGTGATGTCGGATGCCTTCAGCCCGGCTTTCTCGATCACCTTGGCGGTAACGTCAATCTGATTGTTCCAGATCTCGATGGGATCTTCTTCAACCCAGCCGGCATGAGGATAGGATTGATGAATTTCCTGTTGGCACATGCCCAGGGCCTCGCCCTTTTCATTGTACAAAAGGGCCCGGACGGAGGTAGTACCGGAATCAAGTGAGATAATATATGACATAGGTTTATCCTTTCAAAGGGAATACAGCAGGCAGAACACAGAGAACATCCCATGCCGCAAAGCCCCACACAGAACGCATGAAACGCAGAGCCGCCATAGGGTCACCCTGCAGACGGCTTCCGCAACATCTTAAGGATTTTAATATGGACAGCATGGCGGCAGAGTATGCAGGGCGACCCTATGGCGGCGACTGTTTCGCATTAACCGTCCCCTGTGTTCTCGAGACAGCGGAACACACAGAACCGTCCCCTGTGTTCACCTTATTTATCTTCCTTCAGTCTTTCCTTCAGCGTGTTGACGACGGTTTCCAGAACCTTGATGCGGGCGTAGAGCTTGTCGTTGGCCTCAACGATGATCCATGGCGCATAGGTGGTGGAGGTTTTAACCAGCATTTCATCCACGGCGACTTCGTACTGATCCCATTTGGCCCGGTTGCGCCAGTCCTCGTCGGTGATTTTCCACTGTTTATCCGGCGTATTCTGACGCTCGGTGAAACGGCGTTCCTGCTCGTCCTTATCGATCTGCATCCAGAATTTCAGCACCACGGCACCGTAATCGGCCCAGTTTTTCTCCATAGAGTTCATTTCCTTGTAAGCCCGGCGCCATTCATCTTCGCTGCAGAAGCCCTCGATGCGCTCTACCATGACCCGTCCGTACCAGGTGCGGTCGAAAATTTCCACGTGGCCGGCCTTGGGAAGGGAGGTCCAGAAACGCCACAGATGGTTGTGGGCGCGCTCGATATCGTTGGGGGAAGCGGTGGGGTGCACCTCGTAGCCGCGGGGGTCGAGGGCCTGGGTCAGACGCTTGATAGCGCCGCCCTTGCCGCCGGCATCCCAGCCTTCAAAGGCGAGAATTACCGGGATGCGCTTGGTGTACAGCTTGCCATGAAGCTTGGAAAGCTCTTTCTGGAGCTCCTTCAGGCGAGCTTTGTACTCCTCGCGGGTCAGGGATTTGTTCAGATCCACCCCGGCCAGCGCTGAGGCGCGCAGCGGATCGTTCTTGATGCAGGCACTCTCTTCAGCGGGAACCTT
>JAGBND010000103.1 GCA_017634575.1 Bacillota bacterium | reverse complement strand
GCATCGGGCGGCTCTGCTTTACGTAACGATATAGAATAGAACAGCCGATGGAATCTTTACTGGTATTCCATCGGCCATTTTTTATTCTATTTTTTTATTCTGTTTTGTTATTGTACGAGCTGGGGTCCGTGTATTTCTGAGCCAGGCGTTCAAGGGCAGGATCCGTTATATAATAAACCATCTTTTGCTGAAACTGCATCTGGCTGATGACTGCCTGGGAGCCTTCGATCTTCTTTCCACTCACCTTTCTGTTCGGAAAATATTTACCGATATCCGGGATCATCTTTAAGTAATGCTTATCGGTAAAATATAGCCTTTCAAAAGCGCTTCTGGAAATAACCGGCATAACAGGTTTTTCTGCCTGCTATGCCGGTTTGGAATCAGACGATTTGGAACAGATAGAATTTCAGATAATTGGTCTCCGGGACATTCCACAGGATCGGATGGTCCGGGGCCTGCTGGCGCTCCTCGATCTGCCTGAGCTGCACCCCTGCGTCCGCCGCCGCGGACCAGAGCATTTTCCGGAACAGATCGTTGCTCATGAAATGCGAGCAGGAGCAGGTGGCTAAGTATCCGCCTCTGGGCAGGATCTTCATGGCCCGGTAATTGATCTCTTTATAGCCCCGCTCCGCGCTGGCAATGGTCTTTCTTGACTTGGTAAAAGCAGGCGGATCCAGGATAATCATATCATACTGACGTTTGGCGCT
The DNA here is from genome assembly GCA_017634575.1 of Bacillota bacterium. Taxonomy (GTDB): domain Bacteria; phylum Bacillota; class Clostridia; order Lachnospirales; family Bianqueaceae; genus RUG760. The sequence goes on along the minus strand of JAGBND010000103.1, from coordinate 24,627 downwards.
CTTTTCCAACTGCGGCAGCAGGTCAAAGACATTTGCCACCTCGAAGCTGATGGAGCCCCCGCCGGAAGCTGCGCGGCGGGAAGCGTCTCCTGCTGAAAGCGGTCCATCGGTAATAGTAAGACCGTTCAGCCGGGCATTTTCCTTTGCCACTTCAATGGACGGCGCCGAGATATCCACGGCATGCACATGAGCTGCCCCGGCCAAGGCGCAGTTCAGGGCAAAGGATCCTGTATCCGTAAAGCAGTCCAGCACCCGTTTGCCGCGGGCAATTGTGGCCGCCGCCTTACGGTTGTACTTTTGATCCAGGAAGAAGCCGGTTTTCTGCCCTTCCTGATAGTCCACAAAATACCGGACGCCGTTTTCCGAAATCTGAACCCGGTCCGGCAAAGCAGACGTTTCTTTTAAAAAGAAGCCCCTGTTCTGCTCCAAGCCCTCCAAAGACCGGATCGACGCGTCGTTCCGCTCGTAAACCGCGTCGATCTGATGCCCGTCTTCTCTTAAAATCTTCACCAGCAGCGGGAAAAGCAGCGGCTTCAGCTTCTCAATGCCCAGGGACAGGGTCTGTGTCACCAGAATATTGCCAAACCGGTCCACGGTAAGGCCCGGAAACTGATCCGCCTCTCCAAAAATGATCCGGCAGCAGGCGAGATCCTTTGGCGGCAGCACGGACTTTCGGTATTCCCAGGCATAGCGCAGCCTCCGCTCGTAGAAGGCCTCATCAAAACGGTCGTTGGCGTTTCGGGAAATCAAGCGCACGCGGATTTTGGAATGGCTGTTGTAAAAGCCGGTTCCCAGATAGGAGCCTCTCATGCTGAAGGCATCCACCAACTCGCCGTCTTTCGGGTAGGCCCAGGGAGTCTTCTGCAGCGTTTTTGCGCTGCTGCCGGACGCCGGAAGCTGGTCCCCATCCGAGCCCTCCTCGTCAAAGGGCAGCTTCACTTCCTGGTCGTAAATCCAGGGATGCCCGGTAAGGACACTTCTTTCTCCTTTCGGACTTATCAACACAAAGGGATATGGTCTGTTCTGCTTCATTATTTATGATAAAATTTCTGTCTTTCGTAAGTCGGTTCGCAGGTAATATTGACCCCAAGCTTTTTAAACACATCTTCGTCGATCTGGGAAAGGATCACCGATGAGTGGGCCTCCAGCCCCCTCAGCTTGGGCAGCTGCTCCAGCGCCAGCTTGGCGCAGGAGTCGGTGACGGAGGCAATGGCCAGGGCCACCAGGATTTCATTCAGATGCAGCAGCGAGGTCTTCTCCGCCCCCAGCTGCTCGACCTTCATATTAATCACAGGCTCGATGACCGCCGGTGAAAGCAGGTCGATCCGGTCGTTGATGCCGCCCAGGTATTTCAGGGCATTGATCAAAAGCGCAGAAGATGCGCCCAGAAGCGGAGAGGTCTTTCCCGTCAGCACGGTGCCGTCCTCCATCTGCATGGCCGCCGCCGGAGCGCCGGTCTCTTCCGCCTTGGCAAGGGCTGCCATCACGGGCTTCCGATCCGCCACGGTAATGCCGGCCTTCTTCATCAACAGCTCAATCTTGAAGATCGGCTCCTCGGCCTCGATGCCTTTGCGGTGCTCACACTGATAGCGGTAGTAACGGCGCAGAATTTCCTGTTTGGAAGCTTCGCAGCAGACCTCGTCGTCGCTGATGCAAAAGCCTACCATATTCACGCCCATATCCGTGGGGGATTTGTAGGGAGAAGCGCCGGCGATGCCTTCGAAAAGGGCATTCAGCACCGGGAAAACCTCCACATCGCGGTTGTAGTTAATGCAGGTTTTCCCATAGGCCTCCAGGTGGAAGGGATCGATCATATTGACGTCGTTCAGATCGGCGGTGGCAGCCTCGTAAGCGAGATTCACCGGATGGTTCAAAGGGAGGTTCCACACCGGGAAGGTCTCAAACTTGGCGTAGCCTGCCTTGATGCCCCGCTTGTTTTCGTGATATAGCTGGGACAGGCAGGTGGCCATTTTGCCGCTGCCGGGTCCGGGCGCAGTGACCACCACCAGGGGATGGGTTGTCTCCACATAGTCGTTGCGGCCGAAGCCCTCGTCACTGGCAATCAGGGAAATATTGGAAGGATAGCCTTCAATCGGATAGTGACGGTAAACCTTAAGGCCCAGGGACTGCAGCTTTCTTTCGTAGGCAATGGCGCTGGGCTGTCCGGCAAAACGGGTCAGCACGACAGAGCCTACCAGCAGGCCGTTTTCCGTAAAAGCATCGATCAGGCGCAGCACATCCAGGTCGTAGGTGATGCCAAGATCGCCCCGGACCTTGTTCTTTTCAATGTCGCCGGCGCTGACGACAATGACAATTTCCACCTTGTCCTTCAGCTCGCTGAGCATGCGGATCTTGGAGTCCGGATGAAAACCCGGGAGCACCCGGGAGGCATGGTAGTCGTCAAACAGCTTGCCGCCGAATTCCAGATACAGCTTGCCGCCGAACTGGCTAATCCGCTCCAGAATATGGGCCGATTGGGTTTTTACATACTTGTCATTATCAAATCCGATTTTCATGTTGCCCTTCCTTACTTGTTAAGAACGTCGAAAAAATAACTTTGATATTCTATCACAGAACAGGGACAAAAACAATTGCCGGAAGAAAAATTCTTAGGCTCTGATGCATGCGAATCATCCGTTTACTGGCTGAAGGCGCCGAAGAACTTGGCGAAGGGTTCTACGGTCTGCTCCAGCTCGGCGATGGCTTTGTTGAGGGTTTCAAAGTCGATGCTGTTCATCTTCTCGATGGCGGAGGCGAGGTTTTGAGAATTCTGCTCTACCATGCCGTTGATGCCGTTTACCATGGTATCAATGCCGGTAACGGTGCCTTCCAGTTTTTCCACAGCGGGCTGCAGGTCGTCGAGGACCACGTCCACCTTGCCCATGGCGCCTTCCACATCTCCGATCAGACCGTTGATCTGGGTGACAGCGCTTTGTCCTTCTTCAATCAGGGTGTTCATGCCCGTCAGGGTGTCTGTCAGCTCGTTCATCAGCCTGATGGCTTTCGGCACTACCAGCAAAGTAGCAATCAGAAGCAGCACGGCGATCACCAATACCGCCACGGAGGCAATCATCTGCCTGGCGCTTGACTGACGCTGGGCTTTATTCAGTTCCACCAATAGTTCGCGTTCGCTGAGTTCGGAAAGGCTGCTGATTTTTGTCATGGACATTTTCGGTTTCTCCTTTTCTGTCTTTCGATACAGGTATCGTAATGGTTCGGGATTTGTTATCAGCATATCAAAGATTATCTAGAAATGAAAGATGTTTTCCTGAAAATACTGCAGACAAAGCCGGATATTTTCAGAAACTATCCTATAAAAACCAACCTTCCCGCCGGCGCGCTGCAAATCGATATCCCCCACGGGACTAATCGGCATGCAGAATCCGCAAATATTTCAAGAAAATTAAGGAAGAGACGTTGCACTCGCACTTTTTTTCGTTTATAATAAAAAAAAATAGGCATATTGGCCTCTCTCAAACATACATATACCAAGGGGGAGACCACCAAAAAAAAAAATATATAGATATAAAGATAGGGTGGTGCAAACATGGGCGAACTACTCAAAGTTTCCGCATATGGCCTGTCAACAACGGGGAAAGAGCTAAACTTAGACAACATGTACATCAACGGCCGATACGTAACCATCGGCTCGGACACACAATCTACCATCAGCAAGGTAACCACGGAACCCTTCCAGCTGTATGGCGTTGCTGATTCTGAAATCAGCAGCGAAGATATTCAGCTGGGCGTTCAAAGCGGTTATACGGTTATGGATATGCTGCAGCGGATTCAGCGATCCATGAATGAAATCGGTAAAATCGAACGCGGTCTGATCTGGGACTCCATGATTCAGGCAAGCCGCGCAATCCGCGCAAAGAGACAGGAGGTGGGCCTGGACCGTCTGGGAACCTCCTTCGCATCCCTTTTCCTTCATGGAAACCGCGGACTGGCGGTTCATCTGGGCGATTCCCGCATTTATGTCATCCGCGGCGGACGCATGCTCCAGATCACGGATGATCACCTGGAATCCGCCGATATGTTCCGTCTGGGAATCCTCTCCCAGGCGCAGTCCGAGGTGCACAAACACGACTCCAATCTGACAGCCTACATGGGCATGGATGACATCTATGATGCCCGTGACGAGGCTTTCTCTAAATATTTTATTTTCTATCCGGGGGACACCTTTATCCTCTGCTCCGATGGCATTTCCGACGCCATTATGAACGACGAGATGGAAAGGGTAATCCGTCTGCTTAAGTCTGCTCCGGTGGATCAGCTGGCTAACATGCTTCTGAAGGCCGCCGCTGAAAAGAGCACGGATGACATGACCCTGGTGGTGCTTCACATTGATGATGCGCCGTCTCAGGGCGGCCAGATGGCTGCTCACGAAAGACCTCGCCAGGATACCGCTTCCCAGACCGGAAGAGTGCCTGCCCAGCAGGAAGCTGCTCCCGCTCCCGCGCCTGCTCTTTCCCAGCAGGATTTCACCGCACAGCCTGAGCCCTCGCCTAACAGAGCGCCCATTCAGCCTGTGAACCGTCCGCAGCGCCCGGCTCCCGCAGAAAAAGACGAAGACATGGAAGATGAGGGTCCGTCCCTCTTCGATCGTGTCAAGGGTCTGTTCGGCGGCCGCGGACGTGAAGAGGAGGAAGCTCCCAGAAGAGAAAATGCCCAGGGCGGCGCTTATCCCTCCGGACCGTCCGGCGCGCCCAGAAGGCGCCCCGCATCCGACCGCGCTTCCCAGCCCATGCCCGAGGATGAAGCCTATGGCGATGACGAACCCAGCCTGCTGGATTCTCTGCTGGCCAATCCGAAGCGCCTGGCTCTGATCGCCGGAATCGCTGTAGCCGCCATCGTGCTGCTGATCGTGATTATCGCCGTGATCCGCGGCGCGTCCTCCTCCGGCAAAACCGATACAACCGTCTCTTCGGCATCCAGAACCGAATCCTCCAACACCCTGCTTCCTGCCGAATCGACGCTTCCCGCTCTGGAAAGCTCGGTGGATATTACCTCTCTTCTGAACGAATCTTCCGTTCTTGCCCAGACAGAGACCCAAACGGAATCCTCTTCTGCGTCTTCAGAGGAATCTTCCATAGCCGTCGGTCCTTCGGAAGTGGTTGACTACGCCATTGAAGACGGCGATTCCTGGTTCCTGATCATCGAGAAATTCTACAACTCCGATGACATTGAACTGATTTATTCGCTGTGCGACTACAACGGCATGGCCATCGACGATATGATCTACGCCGGTCTGGTGATCAAGGTTCCGCCGATTTCCGAACTCCCATAATTCAATTTCAGAAGCCTCCTTTAAGGAGGCTTCTTCGATGTTTGTTTCCTTTTAGCGCAGGTTATTGAATTTCTTGACATAGGCCTTTTCGGATATACATTCAAGTCTTATCCGGCGCCATGCTGACAATGATCCGATAGAAACATGAATATCTGGTTTTACCGTCTTTCTGACGATGAGTCCCGCCAGTTCAGGCGGGTGCTCTCTCCTTTAATCCGCCAGGGGTTCCTGCTGCGGGACCTGAAGGATATGCAGGCCGCCGAAGCGCTTTTGGCCCGGATCCATATGCGCGAATTTCCAGACCTTCTCATCAGCGGCATGCAGGGAACCCCGGAGGTCTTTCCTTTGCTGGAGAATCTGCGGCTTCAGCAGCCGGTGGATTTTCTCCCGGTGCTGAAAAGCCCGGCCGCCTACGATCTGGCCAGCACGCTGCAATACGGCCCTGTCGATGTACTCGCTGTTTCATCCGCTAACCGGCGGATCTCAGACAGACGGATTCTTCAGGCCTTTCGCCGCTTTCTCTCGCTGCGCGCCGGCCTGGACGCGCTGCCGGACTACCCCAATCAGGCGGATATCGACCTTCTCCTTGACCGTCATTTTCCGCTTTCCGGCGCCATCCCCTCCGAAGATCCTTTCCAAATCCCATCTTCCCAGCCCCGGGCTTCATCTGGGCCGGAAGATACCCTGCAGCCATTGATGGACCGGCTGAGCGACATGTTTATGCTCTCCCGCGCCCAGCTGGGCGGGATCACCGCTTCGGATGCCGCCCGGCGCCTGCAGATTTCAAGGGTCAGCGCCCGCGCCTATCTGGAAATGCTTTGGCAGGAGGGATATGTCAAAAAGGAGACCAGGCCTAACGCTCAGCCCGGGCGCCCCGCGATTTTCTATATTCCCATCAGAGAGTTCTTTTTATAACCCCGAAAGCAAAAGGGGAATGTCCCCGTTTTCACAACTTTACTTAAAGAGAGGAACGCCATGTCCATTAAAAAAGTTATTGCTGCTACGAAAAATGCCGGTAAAATCCGTGAAATCAAACAGATTCTCGGCCGGGAGGCTGAAGTACTGACCATGTCTGAGGCAGGCTTTTCGGAAGAGATCGAGGAAACCGGCGCCACCTTCGAAGAGAACGCCATCATTAAAGCGAAAGCGGTCTATGAGGCCCTGAAGGACAAGCTCTCCTTCGATCTGGTGATCTCCGACGATTCCGGTCTGGAGATCGATTACTTCGATAAAAAACCGGGCGTCTATTCCTCCCGCTGGCTGGGAGAGGATACGCCCTACGATGTGAAAAACCAGATCGTGCTGGATAGACTGTCCGGCGTACCGGAGGAAAAAAGGACTGCCCGATATGTCGCCGCCATCGCCTGCATCCTGCCGGGCGGCGAGGCGGTAACGGTGAAGGAGACCGCGGAAGGCCGCATCGCCGCATCGCCTTCCGGAAGCGGCGGCTTTGGATATGATCCGATTTTTGAGTTTCCCGGAATGGGCACTTTTGCCGATCTGACCGCTGACGAAAAGAATGCGGTGTCTCACCGGGGCAAAGCCCTCCGGGCCCTTCGCAAAGAGCTGGAATCGCGCGGATTGATCCAGGATTGATAAGATCGTTGACCAGAGCATGACATTGTCTCAAGCAGCTATCATAAGGCGACGCTTATCAGAAAGGACTGCATGTGAAATTTTTAATCATTAGTGATACCCATGGCGGCATTCAGGATGCCCGCCGTCTGATTGAAAATCTGCACGATCAGATTGACGGGGTCTGGCATCTGGGCGATGAATACCGGGATTTTGAAATGCTTCAGCGCCGGTACGGGCCTTTATACGGCCTTGCTTTCCAGGCTGTTCCCGGCAACTGCGACTACTTCTCCCCCGCCCCAAACAGACGGGATATTCCGGTCTGCGGCCATAAGGTTCTTATGAGTCATGGCCATATGTATGGGGTTTTCGGCGGAACAGGGCTCGGCTCTCTTCCGTCGGAAGCGTTGAAGGCCGGATGCGATGTGGCGCTGTACGGACACACCCATATGCCCAATCTGGCGCGGGAAAACGGCATTCTGTATCTGAACCCCGGGTCCCTTTCAAGGCCCAGAGGCGGCTTCAAAAAAAGTTATGCCCTCCTCACGTTGGAGGAAGGCATAGAAGCATCCGCTGAACTGTTTACCTTGTAGCATTTGCAGCAGGATCAGGAAAGCTTTTTCACAAAGCAGCGGCGGCGTTTGTGCTGGGTAAGATCCAGGGTCTTCCACTGGGCCAGCACTTTTTCATTCATCTCCAGCATGGGCCCTGTTTCGGCAATTTTAATGCCCCGCCGCATGGCTCCCTGCCATAAATAGCTCATGACAGCGCCGTTCAGGCCTGTTCCCTGGAGAGATGGCTTCACCGCAATCAGGAACATATCCATCGCGTCGTTGTGACGCAGGGATTTCAGCACCTGAACCCAGCCGGTGGGGAACAGATGGCCGCGGCACTTTCGCATGGCCTCCGCCATGGACAAGCCGCAAACCCCGAAGGCCACCAGGCGGTTGTCCTGATCCGCGATCAGACAGCACAGATCCGGCTCAATGAGAGGGATGAATTTTGTGGCATATTTGTCGATCTGCTTAGGTCCAAGATCCACGGTTCCATAAAGCGGGCCGTAGGCCTCGTTTACCAGCTCGAAGGCCTGCTTGATCCAGGGCTTATAAGCGAGCCGGTTTGTGACCTTCACTTCATGAAAATGGCCCCGCTTTAACACATGCTCCCCGATTCGCTTGATTCTCAGCGCCTTCGGATCGTCAGCCGGGGGAACCGGAATAAAGTATTCCAGCCAGTCCGCATCCTTCACATAGCCAAGACGCGCCATATGCTCCAGATAGTAGGGATGATTGTAATAGGTAATAAACATGCTTCTTCTGTCGAAGCCTTCCACCAGCATCCCTTCCCGGTCAAGATCGCAGAAGCCCAAGGGGCCGTGAACCTCTTCCATACCTTTTTCCCTGGCCCAGTTCTCCACCGCCGCAAAGAGCGCGTCGGATACGGCAGGATCGTCAATAAAATCCACCTGGGAAAAACGCATGCGTCTGGTATGCCATTTTTCATTGGACCGATGGGAAAGAATGGCGCCTATTCTTCCGACAACCTTTCCCCCCTGATAGGCCAGCCACATCCTGGCTTCGCAGTATTCAAAAGCCGGATTCTTTTTGGGATTCCAGTCCGCCATATCGTCTCCGAAAAAGGCAGGCACAAAATATGAGCTATTCTGATAGAGCTGATTCGGAAAATCCACAAAGATCCGGCGCTCCTTCCGGGTCTTGACTTCCTTTAATGTAACCTGTTCTTGACTCATAAAACAAATATCTACGCTTTCGTATGATTTCTTAACGGAAGGATCGGGCAGATTAGGCTAACCTTATCTGCCCGTTTTTTATGCGGAATCGAAGTTCCTGTCTCTGATCTCCAGCCAGGCTTAGAAGCTGTGGCCGCCTCCGCCGCCGGAATGGCCGCCTCCGCCTCCTCCGCCGCCGCTGAAGCCCCCGCCGCCTCCGCCTGATCTGCTGCCGGAGTCGCGAGTAACCACGTGGCTTTCGATCAGCTGCCTGCCCAGCAGCTGGACCGTGGTTTGGGATTTTTTCTGGTTTCTTTTTCCTTCAAAGGATCCTCTTTGGGCCCTCAGCACCAGGAAGGTAATCAGCACGCCGCCCACCAGGGAAAGCAGCGCGTTGCTGATATATTTCATGGGCTGGGCAATCCTTCCGCCCCCAAGAATCCTGGCCTCCTGCTCAAAGGCTGATTTGGCGCATCCGTAATAGTCGCCATCGGATGCATAGGTATAAATGTTGTCTGTAATGGTATTGGCGTAGGACCTTGTCACCGTCCTGTAGATGGCGCCGTCACTGAAAATCCAGATGGTCCTGTTGTCCATATCGATCAGCAGAATCGTGCCGCTCTCTTTTCCGAAGTACTGCCGGAAGGTGTTTTCCGCATAGGGCTGGGACGTGGTATAGGGATTGTCCGCCACCGACAGAAACATGACATGGCCATATTCGGTGATCGGCTTCATGGTTTCGATGAGCTGACTTTCTTCCGAAGCGGATAAAAGATCCGCATCGTCCACGATATAAGCGTCATATCCGCTGTCCGGATTGGTATAGCCCGGCTCCGGGGCGGCCTTCGCGCCAACAGCAGGAAACGCCGCAAAGATCGTCAGCAGCATCAGACATATGGCCAGACAGAATCGGCCTCTTTTCCCGTCACGCGCATGTGATGTCCGGCCTTTTTTAATCGTCAAGTCCATGATTCGCTCCTTCCCGCCCGAAGAACGAGGGCAAAGGTCTGGTTGCCATCAGGTTATACAGATCAATCAGCTTGAGGGCCGGTACAAAGGCGCCTGCCATGCAAAGCGCCGCTGACAGGTAATAGATCCAGTCATCCACCGGCCGCCAGATGGCCACGATCACCGCAAAAAAGAGGGGCAGGGCATTCAGGATCGGCCAGATGGTCATGCTCTTTTCATTGAGCGAAGCACCGTAGCCGATGCCTTTAATCAGGCAGACGATGGCGATCACGCCGGAGACAAGGGCCAGCACCGTCAGCACCGCATAGTGGGAAATGCCTCCGGAGAAAAGCCAATCGATGCCACCTTCCGCAAAACCATAGGCAATGGCAATGACCAGCATGGTAAAAACCCCGATGCTGGCCCCTGCTTTGGCAGGCTTCGCCTTGAACCTCTTTCGGAATTTGGCATTTTCAGGGTTGTAGTCCTTGGAACCAATATCGTATACATGAAGCTCCTTGTCTCTGAGCCGGTGCATTTCCTTTGTCAGGACGATCAGGTTAACCGCAGAAAGCGTCGCGGTAATACCCAGCATGGTGGGCGCGATTATGGTAAAGAAGAGAGAAAGCACGGCAAAGAGCACCAGGCTGATCACGCCGGCCATCAAAAGATACTGCTTTTTATCCACCGGCAGCTCGGTATACATATTTCCGGTTTCCCCGTTCATGACCACGTAGGAAACCCTTTCTTTGTTTCGCCAGGTTAAGAACCAGACCGGCACCAGCTTGCTGAAAAAGTCGGTGCATCTGGCCTGGAAGGGATGGGAATAATCCGCGATCTGCACGGTTCCCGGGGCAAAACCTGCCTTTGTCATAGCCGAGGAGGAAACCTTGGCCGCATAAGACATCTGCCTTCTGCCAAGCTCTGTCTGCATGGCCTTCTGAGCATTCACAGCCGCCTCTTCCTGAACATCCTGAATGTACTGATCCGCCTTGACGTCGGAACGATCCGCATAAAAGCCCGCCAGATATGCGGGGTTAAAGCCCACGGTTTTATCGGTGTAGCCGCTGATGGCCTGGGTTATGGTGTCGTCCAGGGCTGCAGAGCCATCTCTTTCGTAGCGGCCCTCATCTCTGGCCATCATATTCAAAAGATAGGTATTGATCTGATAACGACTTCCGCCAAGGTGCGTTTCGGAAGAAGCCATGATGCGGCTGGTCCCGGGATATTCCACCCCGATCGAATAGAACGGAATATAAATGCCCCTGAACTGATCCAGAAACTGCTCGTTCTTCATCTCTTTCGGCAGAAACAGCGCTTTGCCTACCTTTGCCTTGTAGATTTCCTGACACTGTTTCTTTGCAATGCGGAAGGGAATCATTTCCTTCGGCTTGTTTTCCTGGGTCAGCTTTCCTGCCAGCACCGCTTCCGATCCGCAATAGCTGCAGAAGCTGACCATCTGTTCATCGGGACTTGTCAGCTCCGCGCCGCAGTTGCGGCAGACATAAACATTGGTCTCGTAGGTGGATTCATTAACATTATTGTTGATATTATAGTTTTCCGGCGGAATAATCGATTCACAGTAGGCGCATTTCATCTTTTGGGTTGGTATATCAAATACCATCTTGCCGCCGCAGTTGGGACAATAAAACAAATGGATTCCCCCTTTCTGTCATGAACACAGGCAGCAGGCCCCGGCATGGGTTAATGCAAAATTGCCGTCGCCTTTCAGGAATGATGTTTGCGTTTTGACGGCAGGTCCTTGCCCTTGTGTTCTTCAAATCTCTAAATCATTATAGCCCATCCATCTTACGCGGTCAACCTGCCAGATAGAACCATTTTACCAAACATAGCAGCGTCTTACAGGCTTCTTCTAATCGTTTTTCCTCTTGCATCATTTGCATCATGATGATAAAATGTAATTGTTTTCTTCACCGGATTATATGTGCGCTCCGGCGCAGGAACAAATATTCTATCCATTTTCAGGAGGATAATACAATGGCAGAAAAAAGCTTGGGCCAGAAACTGCTTGGGGTATGGAACACCAAGACAATCGTAGCCGTGGCCATTGGCGCCGCCCTGTTCGGCGTGCTTATGGTTTATGGCGGAATTCCCGTCACAACCAACACAAACCTGACAACTGCAATGGTCATTCCTGTTGTCGTTGGCGCATTCTTCGGTCCCTTGCCCGCCCTGGTTTCAGCCGGCGTCGGCAATGTGATCGCCGATCTGATCGGCGGCTGGGGTATGTGGTTTGACTGGTCCATCGGAAACGGCATCGCCGCTTTCTTTGTAGGCCTGCTGCCGGTTTACGGCGCATATGTCACCGAGGGCGTTTTCAACTGGAAACATGCCATCATCTACGCCATCTGCGTAGTCGTTGGCAACGGCATCGCTTTCGGCGTCGTTACCCCCATCTTCACCACCCTTTTCTACGGCGGTGATCTGAATGTTACCTTTATTCAGGCTATTGCCGGCTCCATCTCCAACATCGCGGTTGAACTCGTGGTAGGCATCCCGCTGATGTTCATTTTGGCTGCCCGCTCCAAGAGCCGCACCAATCTGAAAGAGGAAGAGTAATTTCTCATTTCCGAGGCCGTGCCCCGACCTGTTCGGGCGCACGGCTTTTCTTCTTTCTGCCCGGACTTACTGTTTAAACGATGCTTTTATTTATTCCCGAAAGGGAATCTCTCAAGGAGAATCTATGGAACCGATTATCAGCTTTAAAAATTTCGGCTTCAAATACAGAACCCAGGCCTCTCCCACCCTGTATGACATCAATCTGGATATTTATCCCGGTCAGAAGGTGCTGATTCTCGGCGCCTCCGGCAGCGGCAAATCTACGCTTTGCAACTGCATCAACGGCCTTATTCCCTTTTCCTTTGATGGAGAAATCAGCGGGACGCTCACCGTTGCCGGCATCGAGACCAAAAAATCCTCCATTTTCGAGCTGTCCCAGTCTGTAGGAACCGTCCTGCAGGACTCGGATGCCCAGTTTGTGGGCCTGTCAGTGGGGGAAGATATCGCCTTCGCCATGGAAAACATACGGATGCCCCGGTCTGAAATGGTGCCTCTGGTGGAGAAAAACGCATCCATCGTGGGCATGAAGGACTTTATCAGCCATGTTCCCTTCGAGCTCTCCGGGGGGCAAAAGCAAAAGGTTGCCATTGCAGGCGTTTTTGCCAACGACGTAAAAGTGCTGATCTTCGATGAGCCTCTGGCTGCGCTGGATCCCCAGATGGGCATGAAGGCCGTCAGCCTGATCGATGATCTTTCCAAAGAGAAAGAACATACGGTTCTGATTATCGAGCACCGGCTGGAAGATGTGCTCTACCGTCCGGTGGACCGGATTATTCTTATGGGAAATGGCCGGATCGTTGCCGATACGACGCCGGATGAGCTTCTGAAATCCACCCTGCTGCAGGAAAACGGCATCCGGGAGCCCTTGTATATCACCGCTATGAAATATGCCGGATGTTCTTTGGAGGGCAACCGGAACCTCTGCTCTCTGGAAGATCTGGAATTAACATCTGAAAACGAAAACAGGCTTAAGGCTTTCTTTACTTCGGCATATCAGCCGCTGGAGGAATCCAAGGCGGAGCCTGTTATTGAATTTGACCATGTGTCCTTCTCCTACGACAGGCAGAACCTGGTCCTGTCCGATATTGATTTCAAAATCAGGCGCGGAGAGCGGATCGCCATTATCGGCAAAAACGGCGCCGGCAAGTCCACCGCCGCCAAGCTGCTCTGCGGCCTGATCCGCCCCTCCAAAGGAAGCATCCTGCTGGAGGGAAAGGATATCAAAGATCTTTCCATTAAAGAGATCGGCGAGAAGGTCAGCTATGTCATGCAGAATCCAAACCAGATGCTGGTAAAGGATATTATCAAGGATGAGGTGGGCCTTGCCCTGCAGATCCGCGGGCGCTCCGCCGAGGAAATACAGAGTATGACGGAGAAGGTGCTGAAGGCCTGCAATCTGTACAAGATGCGCAACTGGCCGGTGGACGCCATCAGCTATGGACAGAAAAAACGCGTCACCGTGGCATCCATGATGGCTCTGGAGCCGGATGTGCTGGTGCTGGACGAGCCCACCGCCGGACAGGATTACCGAAGCTACACGGATATCATGAACTTTGTCAACGCCCTGAACCGGGATTTTGGCATTACCATTCTCTTTATCACCCACGATATGCATCTGGCTATTGAAAACACAGAGCGGGCCATCGTTTTTTCCGATGGGCAGCTGATCGCCGCAGACCGGGTCTGCTCGGTCCTGGCCAATGAAGCGGTGATTGAGCGCGCTTCTTTGAAACAAACCAGCCTGTACCGGCTTGGCGTCAAGCTGGGGCTGGATCCGGAAAGCGTCATTGAGCGCTTTATCAGCTATGAGCGCGGCCTGGCGCATAAAGAGGCTGCAAAGGATGCGGCGCCTTCATCCGGCGGCGCTTCAGGTTCCGAAGGAAAGGAGGCGAAGGCAGATGAATAACCGTTTTGTCATCAACTATACACCGGGCCCGACCTACCTGCATCAGCTCAGCGGCTTCACCAAGGTTTTGCTTTTCATCGTCATGACGGTGGCCATTATCAGTACCTACGATGTGCGGATTCTCTGGCCTTTGTTCTTCATCTGCCTGGCGCAGATGATCTCCATGAAGCCCAACTGGAAGCCGATTATCTTCATGTTTCTGTTCACCTTCGTGACCGTTACGCTGCTGGGAAATGTCATGCTGTTTGTGGTCAGTCCTGACGCGGGACTGAATAACTGCGGAACAGAAACCATTATCTGGACCTCCAAAACCGGCCGTTTCTACATTTCAAAGGAATGGCTCTGGTATGTCTTCGCCGTCTTTACCAAGCGGACCGCCTCCTTCGCCTCCGTCATGGCTTTTGCCCTGATGACCACGCCTTCGGAATTTGCCTCGGGCCTCAATAAATGCGGCATGCCCTATAAGGTCTGCACCATTATTTCCCTGGCCTACCGCACCATTCCGGACATTGCAAACGATTTTATCGATATCCGCAACTCTATGATGATGCGCGGCGTCGAGCTGGGTAAAAAGGCTTCCCTTGGCAAGCGGCTTAAAAACAACGTGACGCTGCTCGTCCCGCTGATTATGTCTTCCTTCGGAAAGGTGACCGGCATTGCCAACGCCATGGATCTGAGGGGCTATGGAAAGTACAAGAAAAGAACCTGGTACGCGGAGCACGAGCCCACCAAGGCCGACCGGCTGGTCAGAGGACTTACCATCGCTTTAGCCGTTCTGACCGCCTGCTACATCGTCTGGTCAAAGGCGATCGATCCATGGCCGGCCAAGATCTGGTGTCCTTTCTCGGATCCGTCCCAGATCCGGAATGTGTCGCTGGAAGAGTCGTTTTTCCTGTTCAGATGGCTGAAGTCGCTGTTTCAGTAAAGGGTCGCCGCCATAGGCTTACCCTGCATACTCTGCCGCCTCCTTGTCCAAGACTAAATTCTTCAGATGCTGCGGAAGCCGTCTGCAGGGTAAGCCTATGGCGGCTCTTCCGATCGAAATTCAGTATGGTATCAGTATCATATAAATGGAGTTAAACATGAAACATCCGCTTGTTCTTCATCTTAACAGCTCGCCGGAGTCTACCGAGTGGGCGAAGCTTGTGGGGATCTGCCAGTGCACTGCGCCGGGGATTGATGTCAGCGCGGGCAGTCTGACGATGCCGGATTCCATGACCCTGGCGGCCTATCTGTACACGACCGTTCCTTATTGGCCGGCCGGGTCCGTGTTTCTGTCGCTGGTGATGCCCGACTCTTCCGCAGGGGAGGATGCGCCGGTTGCTGTCTGCCTTGAGAACGGCAGCGTGATTCTCAGTCCCAACACGGGAGCCTGCACGCTATGCGCTGCCCATATGGGCATAAAGCGCGCCTATCGGATCGATCCGGCGCGTTTTGGAGACGATGCCTATGCGCTGGCGCGGTGCGGGGCCCGTCTTGCTGATGGAATGCCGCTGTCTGAGGCGGGAGAGGAGATACCCGCATCGGATGTATGGCTTTTCCAGATTCCCAAAGCTTCCCTCCGTCCCGGCATTGCCGAGGGGCAGGTGTTTATGCTGCTGAAAACCTTCGGCAATCTGACCTTTACCATCAGCATCGACGAATTTGAAGATGCCGGCTTCCGGGTGGGCGATGCCCTTCTTGTGACCTTTACCCGAAACGGGAAGGTGGAATATCAGGAATCCATGACTTTCCAGCCTTCCTTCGGCTATGTGCCGGAGGGCGAGCCGGTTATCTTTAACGGCAGCTCGGGCTATCTGGATATCGGCCTGAACAGAAAGAGCTTTATTGAGGAAGCCATGCCGCAGATTCTGGAGGCGGCCAGTCCCCTGGATTTTTATGTCCGGATTGAAAAGCTGAACTGAAGCCTTGTCAAAGAGCCCGCTGTTTCCCTGACATCAGATATGTAAAAAGCTTCGGCGTTTTGCCCGGGGCACACCTCGGCATGCGCCGCCAATGCATCAATTCCAAGAATGTGGAAGGCGCATGCATCCGATCGATTTATATGGAGAATTCATACAATGAGTAAGCCTTGTCTTGTTTTTCAGACTGATTTTGGCATTTCCACCGGGCTGCCGGCTTCCATGACGGCGGTGGCGGTTAAGATTGACCCCGAGCTGAAGATTTATGACCTTTGCCATGAGATCCGTCAGTTTGATATCCGCATGGGATCCCAGGTGCTCTCAGGCACCTTCCCTTACTGGCCGGATGGCACCGTCTTTGTTTCCGTGGTGGATCCCGGCGTCGGTACCAGCCGGGCCAGCGTGGTGTGCCGGATGAAGAACGGAAGCTATGTTGTCACCCCCGACAACGGAACCCTCAGTGATCTTTTTGACGAGATCGCCGAGACCCGTGAGATCGACGAGACCGTCAACCGTCTGCCCGGTTCAGACAACCATCATACCTTCCACGGCCGCGATGTCTACGCCTATACGGCAGCCCGCCTGGCCAGCGGACAAATCACCTACGAGCAGGTGGGGCCGCTTTATGAG
Source organism: Bacillota bacterium (assembly GCA_017634575.1). Taxonomy (GTDB): domain Bacteria; phylum Bacillota; class Clostridia; order Lachnospirales; family Bianqueaceae; genus RUG760. The sequence continues at coordinate 8,068 of JAGBND010000103.1, read as the reverse complement.
ACCGAAAAGCTGATTCGCTTCAAGCAGCCCGAAGCCTATGTTAAGGACGGCGTATGCTATGGAGAGGTCACCGGCGCCCATGACCATTTCGGCAATGTGGGCATTTCCATTCCCAACGAGATGATCTGGTCCATCGGCATCCATGCCGGCGATCAGTGCCGCCTGACCATCACAAAGGACGGACAGGTTCTTTACGACCAGCAGATGATGTTCCACCACTCCTTCGGCTGGGTCGGCGTAGGCGAACCGATCCTGAATGAATGCTCCAACGACTATGTGGAGCTCTCTCTGAACCAGGACAGCTTCTGCGAGAAAGTAATGCCTGAGCTTCTGAAGGCATATGACCTGTCGGCTTACAAGGTTACGGTATCGCGGGTATAAAAGGAAGCGGGGCCGTCAGCGGATTCGCCGATGGCAGCTTTCAATCTTCACGTTTTGCAAAGAGGATAAATCACATGAAATCTATGATCGTTATGCAGACGGATTTCGGTTTTGGCGGGGGCTGCGCCATGCGCGGCACCTGCCTGATGGTCGACCCTGAGCTGGAGGTTTTTGATGGAAACCATCAGATTCCTAAATTTAATGTGGCCTCCGCCGCCAGAAACCTCATGATGATGGTGCCTTACTGGCCCTCAGGCACGGTATTCGTTTCCGTGGTGGATCCGGGGGTTGGCACCTCCCGCCGGGCCAGCGTGGCCAGGCTTAAAAACGGCAGCTTTGTGGTCAGTCCGGACAACGGCTCCCTCTCCCGGCTGGCGGATATGCCGGGAATCGAGGAAATCCGGGTTATCGATGAGACCAGAAACCGCCTGAAGGGAACCGAGAAAACCAGCATTTTCCATGGCCGGGATCTGTTCGCTTACTGCGGCGCCAGGCTTGCATCCGGGATCATCGATTTCGAAGGCGTAGGGCCGGCCTATCCTGTTTCCGAAATTGTCCGTCTGAAGGCCGATACCTACTATGCCGAAGAGGGCTTTGTCTCCGGATATTTCTTTGACTGGATGGCGGCTTTTGGCAACATGGAAACCAACATTGCGATAGAAGCGGGGGAACAGGCCGGTTTTTCCGTGGGTGAAAAGCTGCGCGTCACCGTGACCAACCGTTTAACGGGAAAGGTTCATTTCGACGATCTGGCCGGCTTCTATCCCTCCTTCGGCTGGGTTCCTTTAGGCGCTCCGGTGGTCTACAATTCCAGCGATGGCGTTCTGGGGGTTGGGCTGAACAAAGAAGATTTTGCCAGAACCTATGGCGTGGGCGTGGGCGAAAACTGGCAGGTGCAGATCAGGCGTCCATCTGCAGAAGACTCTGATGGCGCCGCCGAAGAGGCTCGTTCGCATAGTATCAGGGAGGAGAAGTAACCATGGGCTATATCTTACTGCAGACTGACTTCGGCGGCACCAGCGCCGTTATGAGCGGCATGTGCAAGCTGGTCTCCCGCGATCTTCATGTGTACGATCTGACCCACTTCGTGCCTAAATTCAATGTGAAAAAGGCCGGCGAAAACATCGCTGAAGTGATGCCGTACTGGCCGGCGGGCACCGTCTTTGTTTCCGTCTGCGATCCGGGCGTGGGTACGCCGCGCAGGGCCTGCGTGGCCAAAACCTCCAATGGCTGCTACGTGGTCACCCCGGACAACGGAACCCTCTCGCCTATTATGGACCGTTTCGGCATCGATGAGGTCCGCGAGATCGACCAGACCATCAACCGCTATCACGGCAACGAATGGTCTGATAAATCCGATATTTTCCACGGCCGGGATATCTTCGCCTACTGCGGCGCACGGCTCTCTGCCGGGGTAATCTCCTTTGAACAGGTCGGCCCCGCCTATCCGATCGGTGAAATTGTCACCCTTTAGACGAAATGACACTTCTATTCACATTCCTTTAAAGCCGATTTGGAACATCTGCCATCTGGTTTTATATTGACAAAATACCCCTTTCCATGGTATAAATTGTAAGGTCTTTAAACGACACAGAGATGTCGGCAAGATAACAATACTTCCTCCAGCCATAGTTCTTTTGCAGAACCATGCGCTGCCTGACAACGCAGGTTCATACCGCGCCCCCGGAGGAGACAACTTCGCACCCAAAGCCTTGCCGATCATCGGTAAGGCTTTTTTGTTGTTTTCCCCGAAAGGAGGTATCCCGTGAGCAACCGTTCCATCCATGATCAGCTGACTAAAATTCCCGGTTTCTGCGATGTGCATGTGCATTTTCGTGAACCGGGCTTTTCTTATAAAGAGACCATTTTATCCGGCACCCGTGCCGCCGCGGCCGGTGGCTATACAGCGGTCTGCCCCATGCCCAATCTGAATCCGGTTCCGGACTCCTTGGAGCATCTGGGCGTGCAGGAGGAACTGATCAAAAATCAGGCCCTCATCGATGTATTTCCCTATGCCGCCATTACCGTCGGCGAACAGGGAGAGGCGCTTAGCGACATGGAAGCCCTTGCGCCTCGCGTCATCGCCTTTTCTGACGATGGAAAGGGCGTCCAGTCTGCTTCCATGATGCGATCCGCCATGGAAAAAGCGGCTTCCTTAGGCAAGCTGATCGTCGCTCACTGCGAAGACAACAGCCTCCTTCACGGCGGATATATTCATGACGGCGCCTACGCGAAGGCTCATGGCCACCGGGGCATCTGCTCCGAGAGCGAATGGGGCCCCATCGCCCGGGACGTGCAGCTGGCCAAAGAAACCGGCTGCGGATATCATGTCTGCCATATCTCCTGCAAAGAAAGCGTGGACATTATCCGCAAGGCCAAGAAAGAGGGCGTTAACGTTACCTGTGAAACCGGCCCCCACTACCTGCTGCTTTCCGACCGGGATCTGCAGGAAGAAGGCCGTTTCAAAATGAATCCGCCCCTCCGAGACGAATCCGACAAGCAGGCCCTCCTCGAAGGCCTCATGGACGGCACCATCGATATGATTGCCACCGATCACGCGCCTCACAGCGCTGAAGAAAAGGCCAGAGGGCTTGAAAAAAGCGCCTTTGGCATCGTGGGACTGGAAACCGCTTTTCCTTTGCTTTACACGTACCTGGTAAAGAAAGGCGTCCTTTCCTTCGAAAAGCTCCTGGACCTGATGGTGTATAACCCCCGCCGCCGCTTCAGGATCGATCTGAGGGAAGATGACTATTCCCTCTGGGATCTGAACGAGACCTACCGCATCGATCCCGCCCTGTTCCGGTCCATGGGAAAGGCAACGCCCTTCGAAGGCTGGGAAGTCTCCGGCCGTCTGGTCCAAACCGTCTTCCACGGACAGGCTGTTTATACGGCCTGATGCGGGGCAAAAAGCTGACACCGAGCTGCGCCCTGCCGCGCAGCTCTTACCATAAGGAAGAAGCCGCCGTCATGATAATTCATGACAATGACAATTATCCTGACGCGCCTCTTCCCTTGTTTTAAAAAAGAAAGGAACCACAAAAATGGCGAAACGCACAGATATCCAGAAAATCCTGATCATCGGATCCGGTCCGATTGTCATCGGCCAGGCAGCCGAGTTCGACTACGCCGGCACTCAGGCCTGCCTGGCCCTGAAAGAAGAGGGATATCAGGTTATTCTGGTCAACTCCAATCCCGCCACCATCATGACCGACACCACCATCGCGGATAAGGTCTATATGGAGCCCCTGACCCTGGAATACATTGCCAAAATCCTCCGCTACGAGCGTCCGGATGCCATCGTGCCGGGCATCGGCGGCCAGACAGGCCTGAATCTGGCCATGCAGCTGGAGAAAAAAGGCATCCTGAAGGAATGCGGCGTAGAGCTTCTGGGCACCCCCTCCGCCAGCATCGAACGGGCTGAAGACCGTGAGCTCTTTAAAGAAATGTGCGAGTCCATCGGCGAGCCGGTTATTCCGTCTGAGATCACCTATTCGCTGGAAGAAGCCAAGAAAGCTGCCCTGGACATTGGCTATCCTGTGGTGCTTCGTCCCGCCTTCACCCTGGGCGGCACCGGCGGCGGCTTTGCCAACAACGAAGAAGAGCTGGTGGAAATCGGCATGAACGCCTTTAAACTTTCCCCGGTTCATCAGGTGCTGGTGGAGAAAAGCGTCAAGGGCTACAAGGAAATCGAATTTGAGGTCATGCGCGATTCCAACGACCATGCCATCACCATCTGCGGCATGGAAAACGTGGACCCTGTGGGCGTCCATACCGGCGACAGCATTGTGGTGGCGCCGATCCTTTCCCTGAACGATCATGATCTGAAAATGCTGAACGACTCCGCGATTAAGATCATCAAAGAGCTGAAAATCGAAGGCGGCTGCAATGTTCAGTTTGCCCTGAATCCCCACAACAGCGAATACTACCTGATCGAAGTCAACCCGCGTGTCTCCCGTTCCTCCGCCCTGGCCTCCAAGGCCAGCGGTTACCCCATCGCCCGGGTTACTGCCAAGATCGCGGTCGGCATGGCGCTGGAGGATATTCCGGTAGCCGGCGGAACCGCCGCCATCGAACCCTCTCTGGATTACCTGGTTGCCAAATTCCCGCGCTTTGCTTTTGATAAATTCCCCCTTGCGCCTAACACTCTGGGCACCCAGATGAAGGCCACCGGCGAGGTCATGGGCATCGGCTCCAACCTGGAGGAATGCTTCCTGAAATCCGTCCGTTCTTTGGAGACAGGCGTTTATCATTTCCATCTGCCCAAGTTTGACAGCTTCTCCTCCGGCGAGCTGACGGCTTATCTGTCTGAATTTCATGCAGACAATGTCTTTGCGATTTTCGAGGCGCTTCGCCGGGATATCAGCATCCAGGAGCTCTTCGACGTCACGGCCATTACCCCTCTGTTTTTGGAGTCCTTTAAGAAAATTGTGGACATGGAGAGACAGCTTGTTTCCCATCCGGGGGATGTTTCCCTGCTGAAGGCCGCAAAAGTCATGGGCTTTTCCGACCGGGTCATTGCCGGCTACTGGGACCGCACGGAACCGGAAATCTGCCACCTGCGCAAGCAAAACGGCATCAAGCCCGTTTTCAGGATGGTGGATACCCTGCATACCGGCAAATATATCGCCTATCTCTACTCCTCCTATACCGGAGAGAATGCTTCCCGGCTGACCGACAAGAAAAAAGTGGTGGTTATCGGCGCAGGGCCCATCCGAATCGGACAGGGCGTGGAATTTGACTATTCCTCCGTTCATGCCGTGCAGACCATCAAACGGGCCGGCTATGAGGCTATTATCATCAACAACAACCCGGAAACGGTTTCGACCGATTATACCACCGCGGACAAGCTGTACTTCGAGCCGCTCACCACAGAGGATGTGATGGCCATCATTGATTTCGAACAGCCTGAGGGCGTCATTGCCTCGTTGGGCGGCCAGACAGCCATCAACCTGGCGGAGCCTTTAATGAAGCGCGGCGTCAAGCTGATCGGCACCGACTGTGAAGCCATCGAGAAAGCCGAAAACCGTGATCTGTTCGAGAAGGTGCTGCAGGAGCTGAACATTCCCCAGCCCAAAGGCGAGGCTGTCACCAACATTGAAGACGGCGTGAAGGTAGCCGCGGAAATCGGTTATCCGGTGCTGGTCAGACCTTCCTTCGTGCTGGGCGGCCGGGCCATGCAGATCGTTACCAACGAAGAGCAGCTGAGAGAGTATTTGAAAAATGCCGTGGAAATCGACGAGGACAAACCGGTGCTGGTGGACCACTACATCCAGGGAAAAGAGCTGGAGGTGGATGCCATCTGCGATGGCGTGGATGTGTTTATTCCGGGTATCATGGAGCTTGTAGAGCGCACCGGCATCCATTCGGGAGACTCCATCAGCGTTTACCCCACCTTCTCCGTCTCCGACAAGGTGAAGGGCATTATCCTTCAATACGCCAAAAAGCTGGGACTTGGAATCGGCATCGTTGGCCTGTACAACATCCAGTTTATTGTGGATCAGAACGACAACGTCTATATAATTGAAGTAAATCCCCGCTCCTCCAGAACCGTTCCCTTCCTTTCCAAGGCGACCGGCTATTCCCTGGCGGATATCGCCACCGAGGTCATTCTGGGCAAATCCCTGAAGGAGCTGGGCATCTTCGGTCTCTATCCGGATGAGAAAAAGCGGTATTATGTAAAGGTTCCGGTATTCTCCTTTAACAAAATCAAGGGACTGGACGCCTATCTGTCTCCCGAAATGAAATCCACCGGCGAGGCCATCGGCTACGATGACAAGCTGAACCGCGCCCTTTACAAGGCGCTGCAGGCCTCGGGACTGACCCTGAAAAACTATGGAACCGTATTTGTGACCGTCGCCAAACGCGACCGGGAGGAGGCGCTGCCGCTGGTGCGCCGCTTCTACAATCTGGGCTTCAACATCCAGGCTACCCCCGGCACCGCCCGCTTCCTGAAGGAAAACGGCATCCGCACCCACATTCTTCACAAGATCCGCGAAGGCAGCGATGAGATTCCGGAGGCCATCCGTCAGGGCCACCTGGCTTATGTGATCAATACCCAGGATCCCGGCAATATGTCCAGCGCCACGGACGGCGCCCGCATCCGCAACCTGGCGACCGAGAACAACGTGACCATCTTCACGGCGCTGGATACCGTGCGGGTACTGCTGGACGTTCTGGAGGAGACCACCATCACCATTTCCACCATTGATGCATAATTCTTCTTTCAAGCAGCGATACACGTACCATCCTAAAGGAGGGTTCCTATGAAAGAAAAAATACTGACCGTATCTGAAAACCGGCTCATCGCCAAAAACACCTGGCGCATGGAGCTGTCCGGCCTGGGAGACGCCGCGGTGTTTCCCGGGCAGTTCGTCAATCTGGCGCTGGATGGCTTTTATCTTCGCCGGCCCATTTCTGTCTGCGATATGACCGGAAGCGGGGACGACCACGGTCTGGTTCTGATTTACAAGGTGGTGGGCTCCGGCACCGAAAAAATGAGCCGTTTTAAAGGCGGCGAACGGTTGAATGTACTGACCGGACTGGGAAACGGCTACAGCCTTACCGCTTCAGGCGAGCATCCTCTGCTCATCGGCGGAGGCGCCGGGGTTCCCCCGCTCTATTATCTGGCCAGGAAGCTGAGAGCCCTGGAAAAAGAAGTTACGGTTGTCCTGGGTTTTAATACCAGAGAAGAAGTCTTCTATGAAGAGGCCTTTCCCGCCCTTGGCTGCCGGGTTCTGGTAACTACGGCAGACGGCAGCTATGGCATCAAGGGTTTTGTCACCGACGCTCTGCCGGATGATGCCACCTATTACTATGCATGCGGACCGGAGCCTATGCTAAAGGCCGTTTACAAGGCGCTTCCCATCTCCGGGGAGCTCAGCTTTGAAGAGCGCATGGGATGCGGCTTCGGCGCCTGCATGGGCTGCAGCTGCAAGACCATTACCGGCTACAAACGAATCTGCAAAGACGGGCCGGTGCTTCGGAAGGAGGAAATCCTATGGGACGCTTAAATGTGACTCTCTGCGGCATAGGTCTGGACAATCCCATCATCCCTGCCTCCGGAACCTTCGGCTATGGCTACGAATTTGCCGAGCTCTACGACATTAATCTGCTGGGCACCTTTTCCTTCAAGGGCACGACCAAAGATCCGCGCTTTGGCAATCCGACGCCCCGCATCGCGGAAACCGTCTGCGGCATGCTCAATGCCGTTGGGCTGCAGAACCCTGGCGTGGAAAAAGTTATCCATGAAGAGCTTCCCCGCCTGAAAAAGGTATTCCACAAGCCGGTCATGGCAAATGTCAGCGGATTTTCCATAGACGATTATGTCTATACCTGCGAAAAGCTGGACAAGGAAGAGCAGGTCGGCTGGCTGGAGGTCAACATCAGCTGCCCCAATGTTCACGGGGGCGGCATGAGCTTCGGCACCAGTCCTGAGGCGGCAGCCGAGGTGACAAAGGCGGTCAAAAAGGTCACCACCAAGCCGGTCATCGTCAAGCTCTCCCCCAACGTGACCGACATCGTATCCATTGCCAAGGCCTGTGAAGAAGCCGGCGCTGATGGGATCAGCCTGATCAATACATTGCTGGGGATGCGGATCAATCTGAAAACCAGAAAGCCCCTTCTGGCCAACACGACCGGTGGCCTCTCCGGTCCGGCGATCTTCCCGGTCGCGCTCCGGATGGTCTAT
>JAGBND010000102.1 GCA_017634575.1 Bacillota bacterium | reverse complement strand
TGATTCGGTTGAACAGGGTGTGGAAGCACATATCCAGCACTTGTATGCTTATGCCGAGACGGCAGCGCTTCCGGAGGGAAGAACCCTTCTGGATCCGCGATTTGACCTGATCGAGCGAGGATGCCGTACAAGCTGGGAAGGCCTCAGCGGCCGTTGGGCTGTGCCGGGCTATGATGAAGCATCTTATGACTCTCTGGAGGAGGCGTTAGATGCGCATGCATCCTATGGAGACATAATCGTTGGACTGTATATGCAGGCCGGAGGAGAGGATCTTCGAAGCGTCATTTCCGTGGCCAGGTCTGCAGCCGAATCGTCCGGCGAAACAACGAATGAAGCTGACAGTTATTGGAGCAATCCGATATATACCGGAACCGCTGCCGGCACCAGACTGCAGGTCAGCCTGGGAATGGGCGGCGAGGATGTCAGCGAACTGCAAAGATATCTGATTGCTCTGGGTTACAACGTTGCTGAAAGCGGCTATTTTGGTGAAGAAACCAATAATGCGGTTCGTAAGTTCCAGAAGGACGCAGGACTGGACGTTGACGGCATAGTAGGCGAAGATACCTGGGGCGCGGTGATCAACCGTTATGTCAGTAAAGAGCTCGGTCAGGAAGTGGCCCCTGCCGCTCCTGCCCAGCAAAGTTCTGAACCGGCCTCATCTGCTGTTACGGTAAGCGGCAGATCGAGCGTCAGTATCGGATCAACGGGCGGCGACGTCCTGGCGCTTCAAAAGCTCCTGAATGCTCTTGGCTATGGCCTGGAGGAGGATGGAATCTTTGGAAGCGGAACCTATCAGGCTGTTGTATCGTTCCAGAGATCCAAAGCTCTGGAAGTCGATGGAATTGTTGGAAACAACACATGGAATGCGCTTGGATCCCAGAATGGGGGAAGCGAGCCTGCTGCATCGGCTCCCGCAGCTGCAACTGTAAATACGTCATCCCAGCCTTCTGTCTATTACGGAAGCTGGGGAGAAAGTGTAAGAACGCTTCAGCAGCTTCTAAACAGCCGCGGAGCGTCGCTGGAAACGGATGGCATCTTCGGTCAGGCAACCGATACGGCCGTCCGGAATTTCCAAAGCAGCAACGGCCTTGTCGCTGACGGTATTGTCGGACCGCTGACATGGGCTAAGCTGAATTAACAAAACAGCGGATCACGCTTTCAGAACCCGTTTGAAGATTCATATACATGCCGAAATCCCATCACAGCGATAAACAGCTTCAAGCTTCAAAGGGAATCCTGAAAAAATGACCGCTCCTAACAGCCGAAAACATCAAAGACAAAGACCGGGCAGCCCCCGGTCTTTTCTTTTTTGCCATCAGTCTGAACATCTTCCCCCTTTTCTTATTTTGACATTAATCAGACCATCTCCCGCCTTTTCTTTTTTTGACATTACTCAGATTTTTTGCTATACTATTTAGGATATATCATTTTTGAAACATTCGCTTCATGCCCCCTTAAGCAGAGCCGTCAGCAAACTCACCCGCAGACGGCTTCCGCGCATCTTAAGGATTTAATCCTGGACAGCAAGGCGGCAGAGTATGCGGGTGAGTTTGCTGACGGCGACGACTCATTCTATATCTGGAGGACTCTATGACAAGATCCGGTTTTGTTTCTTTAACTGGCAGACCCAATGTGGGAAAATCAACCCTCATGAACACAATTCTTGGCGAAAAGGTGGCTATTACATCCAATAAACCCCAGACCACCCGTTCCCGGATCCAGGGGGTTCTTACCATGGAGGATGTGCAGATCGTCTTTATTGACACCCCCGGCATTCATCAGCCAACCCATAAGCTTGGTGAATACATGGTGGAGGCAGCCAGTAAAACCATCGGAGATGTGGATCTGGTTCTTCTGCTGGTAGAAGCAGGGCCTCCCCGCAAGCAGGATATCGAAATTATAGAAAAAATCCGCAAAACGGGCATGGACTGCGTCCTGGTGATCAATAAAGTCGATACGGTTTCGCAGAGTGAATTGATTCTCTCGGCAAACAGCTTTGAAAAACTGTATCCCTTTCAGGCCATTGTGCCTGTGTCCGCTAAAACAGGAAAGAATGTAGATGAACTGCTCCGTGTTATCCAGGAGCAGCTTCCGGAGGGTCCTTTCTTTTTCCCGGAGGATATGCTCACCGACCAGCCGGAGCGGCAGATGGTGGCGGAACGGATTCGCGAGAAGGCGTTTTATCTGCTTCAGAAGGAAATTCCCCATGGACTGGCTGTGGTGATTGATACTTTTACCGAACGGGAAGACAAAGACCTGATCGATATTAATGCAACCATTATTTGCGAGAAAGCTTCCCATAAACCGATCCTGATCGGCAAGGGCGGATCCATGCTGAAGAAGATCGGTTCCATGGCCAGGACCGACATCGAGGATCTGCTTGGATGCAAAGTCAATCTGCAGCTATGGGTTAAGATAAAGGAGCGTTGGAGAGACAGCGACTATCTGATCAAGAATTTCGGATTTGATAAGAAAGAGCTGTAACCATCCGGTATCAAAATGGAAGAGATCAAAGTTCATGCATTGGTTCTTCGAGAAGCCCCTATGGGAGACAAGGACAAGCGTCTTGTTCTTTTAACGGCTGAATTGGGTAAGATTTCCGTGCTGGCGAAAGGCGCGCTGGGGGCGAAAAGCCGCTTTAAAGCGATTTCCGGCAGCTTCAGTTACGGTGAATATGTTCTTAGCAAGGGAAACACTTTTTATTATATAAAAGAGGGAACGCTTCTGGAAAGCTTCTATGGCCTCAGAACCAATTTAAACAGGCTTTCCTATGCAGCTTATATGTGTGAGGCTGCCGAGACCTTCTCTCTGGAAGGACAGGAGAACAGAGAGCTGCTTCGTCTTCTGCTGCGCGGACTTCAGGCGGAAGAAAAAGCGGAGAAGGGAATGGAGTCCGTAGCTGCAGACGTGATGGTATTCAGGATGCTTGCGGAGAATGGCTTTTATCCTGAACTTGGCGTATGCAGACAAGAAGGATACAGGGACGATAAAAAACACGACCTTTCCAAACCTGTTTTGTTTTTTCCGGGGAATGGAAATATTCTCTGCGCAGAATGCGCGAATGCGTCTTTTCTAAATCCAACAGGTAACGAAAACGCTTCATATCAAGGGGGAGTATGGCTTTCATCCGGGGCCAGAGCGGCTCTTTCCTATTGTATCAGCCAGCCGCTTTCGAAAGCGTTTTCTTTTAAAGTGAATGAAGAAGTTCGTGTTCAAATTCACGAAGCTGTTTCCCGGTATCTCCAGTTTCAGACGGATCATGTATATAAAAGCCTGACATTTCTGAACCGGATTGATGGAAGTTTTACATAAAAGAGGTATTTTTGCCTCTTTTTTTCTTTCTGTTTGGGCTATCTAAGTGAAGCTGGCTTCTTGACAGGAAGATTCTCTTTTGTTATACTTATTTGGATATTCGGTAACGGCACCGTTACTGTATGAGAAAGGTTTTATCACCGTGGTAGAGTCGTTAGATAAAATTGTTGCTCTGGCTAAGACCAGAGGTTTCGTATACGCAGGATCAGAGATCTATGGGGGACTTGCAAACTCATGGGACTATGGTCCTTTAGGCGTTGCTCTGAAAAACAACGTGAAAAAGGCCTGGTGGGATGCGTTCATCGCCAAGAATCCTTTGAATGTCGGTATGGACAGCGCTATTATTATGAACCCGGAAACCTGGGTGGCCACCGGACATGTAGCTAACTTTGATGATCCGTTAATGGACTGCAAAGCCTGCAAATCCCGCTTCCGCGCCGACAAGCTGATCGAAGATTATTACTTTGAAAAGGGCGAAACGCCGGCTTCTCCCGTGGATGGCTGGTCCAATGCCGAAATGGAAGCCTTTATCGCAGAAAAGGGCATTTGCTGCCCGACCTGCGGCAAATCCGACTTCACCGGCATCCGTCAGTTCAACCTGATGTTCAAGACCTTTATGGGCGTTACCGAAGATGCGAAAAATACCGTATATCTTCGTCCCGAAACAGCCCAGGGCATCTTTGTAAACTTCAAGAACGTGCAGCGGACCACCCGCCGCAAGCTTCCCTTCGGCATCGGCCAGATCGGAAAAGCTTTCCGTAACGAGATCACGCCCGGAAACTTTACCTTCCGTACCCGTGAGTTCGAGCAGATGGAGCTGGAGTTCTTCTGCGAGCCCGGTTCTGATCTGGAATGGTATGACTACTGGCAGAAATTCTGCTGGAACTTCCTGCTGCGCTTGGGTATGCATGAAAACCGCCTGCGCATGAGAGAGCATTCCGAACAGGAGCGCGCCTTCTACAGCAAGGGCACCAGCGATATTGAATACACCTTCCCCTTCGGCTGGGGCGAGCTTTGGGGCATTGCCGACCGCACCGACTATGACCTTACCCGTCATCAGGAGCATTCCGGTGAGGATATGCTGTACTTTGATCAGACGGCAAATAAGAAGTTCATTCCTTACGTGGTAGAGCCTTCTCTGGGCGCCGACCGTGTCGCGCTGGCCTTTTTGTGCGATGCTTACGACGAAGAGCAGGTGGGCGAAAACGACACCCGTGTGGTGCTTCATTTCCATCCGGCGCTGGCTCCGGTGAAAATTGCCGTTCTTCCCCTTTCCAAGAAGCTGGGTGAGAAGGCCGACGAAGTCTACCAGATGCTGCTTAAGAAATACGATGTGGAATACGACGAAACCGGCAGCATCGGCAAGCGTTACCGCCG
>JAGBND010000101.1 GCA_017634575.1 Bacillota bacterium | reverse complement strand
TCCGTCCCCTCTGTCTCATAGGAATTCCTGGTATTCATCGAAATCATTCTGGAGCTTGTTATCGAAGATGCCAACGCCGACTTTTCCGGATAAAGGATAAATACCAGGAGTGTTGCCTTCCGGGAACTCATAAGTGGTGATTCTTTTACCTAATGGGTCCACGATCCAATATTCCCTTACACCAGCTGCTTCATACTTAGCAGCTTTTTTTATGTAATCTTTCAGGAGGGATGATTTGGAAACAACCTCCATCACAAAATCAGGTCCTCCGAGCACCATCCGGTCAGTGATTCTTTACCGGTCGCAAACAATCACCACATTCGGCTGTACCATGGTTTTATTATCCGCATCCAGCTTGACATCCACGGGAGATATGAGAGGAATACATTTCCCTTTACCTTGTCGGATAAAGGACAGAATCTGGGCATAAACTGACCCAACGATCAGCTGATGCTCCACGCTGGGGGCGCCCATCTCATAAAAAACACCATCAATCAGCTCGACTCTCTGATCATCCGGCAGCGCATAATAATCCTCAATCGTATAGTCTCCGGGTTGTTTTTCGGAGGATTCATCAGTTTTGATACTACCGTAGGCGGCCGGGGATTCCTCTACCATGAACGGAGCAGCGGAGCGGTAACCATACAGATATTCTGTATCTGTCAGCACTTTCTCCAGCGCTTCGAGGTTTTCCTTACGCGGATGTCTGGAAGCGCCGCACAGTATTTTGTTCAGGGTACCAAGCGGTATATCGGCCATATTGGCTAACTGGAAGTTCGTATATCCAAGCTGTCGTTTTCGCTTTCTCATTTCCTCAAGTGTCATCATAAGACTGCTCCTTTCCTTCTGAATATGGTCACTGGCGACCTGAACTTTACAGAAGGTAATCATTAATTGCCATTTAGTTACCATTATATTACCATATTTACCACACAAAATCAAGAACGAAACGGTAAAATTGTTACCGTTACGTTACCGTTGCAAGAAAAAAGGTGAATAAAAAAAGAGACAGAGAATCTGCAGCAAAGCAGCTTCCCCTGTCTCTCTGTCCCCACGATTACTCAACTTTTTTCCGTTCCGAGAGCCTTTCCTCGAAGCGGTTTTTTCTTGTGTCGGATGGAATTCTTGTGGGATAGCACCCGTCAAAGCAAGCGCTGCAGTAGTGCGTGCTTCCTGCCAGCTCCCCGAGACTTTCCACGGGTAGAAAGCCGAGGGAGTCCGCACCGATCAGCTCCGCGATCTCCGGAACCGGATGGTGACAAGCGATCAGATGATCCCTGGAATCGATATCGGTTCCGTAAAAGCACGGATGGAGAAAAGGCGGCGCAGAGACACGCATGTGAATTTCCTTTGCTCCGGCATCACGTAAAAGAGAAACGATATGTCCGCTGGTAGTACCCCGGACGATCGAATCATCAATCAGAACGATGCGTTTTCCTTTTACGGCGTCTTCCACCGGGGTGAGCTTGATATTTACCTGACCGGCTCGGTTATCCGGCGCGATAAAAGTCCTTCCGATATATTTGTTCTTGATCAGACCGATCTCATAAGGAATTCCGGAAGCACGACTGTAACCCAGCGCAGCATCCAGACCGGAGTCGGGTACTCCAACCACAAGATCCACCGAAACAGGATGCGTCCGGGCCAGGATCTCTCCCGCCTTCAGGCGCGAAGCATGAACTGACCGGCTGTCGATTACCGAATCCGGACGAGCGAAGTAGATATATTCAAAAACGCAGAGCTTTTTCTCTTCTTTTCCGCAATGTTCGCGGCGGGAAACGATCCCGTCCTGGCTGAAGATCAGAATCTCTCCGGGTTCTACATCCCGCACAAATTTCGCTCCGACGGCATGGAGCGCCGCACTTTCTGAAGCGATTACTGTGACAGAATCCGCTGTTTTGCCAAAGCACAGGGGGCGAAAACCATGGGGATCCCGGGCACAGATCAACTTCTGCGGACTCATCAGGATCAGGGAATATGCACCTTCCAGCTTATTCATGGCCCGGCTGAGGGCTTCCTCAATAGAAGCTGAGGACAGCCGTTCCCTTGTGACAATGTAGGCGATGGTCTCGGTGTCACTTGATGTGTGAAAGATCGCTCCGCTTAGTTCCAGCGCCGAGCGAAGCTCTGCGGCATTGGACAAATTGCCGTTGTGGGCAATAGCCATCCGGCCTTTCTGATGATTAACCTCGATCGGCTGGCAATTGGCCCGGTTTGTCTTTCCCGTCGTGCCATAGCGGGTATGGGCCACTGCCATGGTTCCAAGAGGGAGAGAGGAAAGTATGTCGGTAGAAAAAACCTCGCTTACCAGTCCCAGATCCTTGTGCGAATAGAAAAGACCGTCATCACCTACCACAATGCCGCAGCTCTCCTGTCCTCGGTGCTGCAAGGCAAAAAGTCCGTAATAGCAAAGCCCTGCCACGTTGATCGGATGGTCGGCCAGAACGCCGAAAACGCCGCATTCCTCGTGAATACTCATATAGTATGCTCCTTTACAAAACAGAGGAGACAGAGAATCTGCAGCAAAGCTGCTTCCCCTGTCTCCTCCCTCCTGCTTTACGTATAAGTTGTAATGATATCTTCCGCCACCTTCCGACGGGAGATACTTTGGTCCATGGCTCGTTTTTCGATGACCCGGTGGGCCTCCGCTTCCGACAGACCGGCCTGGGAAATCAACAGCCATTTAGCCCGGTTAACGAGCCGGATTTCTTCCATCTTTTCTTCAACAGAAAGGGTTTTCTTCTCCTGCGTCCGTAAAAGCTCCCGGGCGCTTTTCATCCAGGAAAGACCCCGAGTCAGGCTTTGCTGGTGCACCGGTCTTGGCAAGGTAAAAACCCCAAAAGGAACGACCTTCTCGGTAATCTCTTCATAAAGCTCCAGGCTGGTAATCAGCAGGACGGCACATCGTCCGCTTCCCGCAGCATCGATGGCAAAGCGGACACCGGTGTCATCAGGCAGCGGAGAATTAATCAGAATCAGATCAAAGCTCCGGTCCCTGAGAAGCCGTTTGGCCAGACTGATATGGTCGGCCTCGGTAACCGGCTGACATCCCAGACGGACCAGCAGCGTCTTCACAGGAGAAGTCATCTTTTCCGCCGATGAAACGAGGAGAGTCCGGTAGGTTCTCTCTTTCAGATCCATCCCATTACCTCGCTTCGATTAATGCTTCAGATAAGCTTCTAAAAGCTCGGCAGGAATATGTTCTCTGATAAAACGGCTCTCATATGCCAGATGACGGGCCTTCTCCAGATTGTCAGGCAGTTTCTTTAAGGAAGAGACGGCGTCCAGATCCGTCAGATACAGATTCCGGTCCTCACCAGCCTTCGGCGAAAGATGGTTCTGGATTCCCTCCAGCGCCGCATCAATCATCAGGGCAAAGGCAAGGTAAGGATTGGCCAGAGGATCAGCGCTCCGAAGCTCCATCCGCCGGTACTGTCCCTTCGCGGCAGGAATCCGGATCAGCTGAGAGCGGTTTCCATGAGACCAGGAAATATATTGAGGTGCTTTATGATCACCAAGGCGCAGATAGGATTCTTTGACCGGGTTCAGAAAAGCCGTCATATCCAGAATATGCTCCAGTATGCCGCCGATCATTGCGGAAAAGGCCTCTTCGGAGTGGGGCTGAACAGACAGATTGATATGAAATCCGCTGCCGGGCTGTCCGGGAAGCGGTTTCGGAGAAAAATCAGCTTCCAGCCCGTTTCGAAAAGCAATGGTCTTAACGACCCGCTGGAACGTCATGGCCTGGTCGGCAGCAGTCAAAGGATCGCTGTATTTGAAATCGATCTCATTCTGGCCGGGTCCCTCTTCGTGATGAGAACGCTCCGGATGAAGCCCCATCTTCTCCAGGGTCAGACAGATTTCCCGCCGGACATTTTCACCATGATCCTCCGGGGCAATGTCCATATAACCGGCCTCATCGCAGGGAATCCGGGTAGGCTTGCTGTTCTCATCCAGCAGAAACAGATAGAATTCCTGCTCAGCACCGAAGGAAAAATCGTATCCTGCCTCGTGGGCCCTGCGAACAGATTCCTTCAGCAGATACCGGGTATCCTTCAGAAACGGCCTGCCATTTGGATCCGTAATCGAAGAAAACATCTGGACAACCTGACCGTGCTCAGGCCGCCAGGGAAGCGGCATGAGGCTCTCCGGCTCCGGATGAAGAAAGAGATCGCTGCAGGCCTCATCGGTAAAGCCGGCGATGGCGGAACCATCGAAGGAAATCCCATCCCCGAAAGCCCGCTCCAGTTCTCCCGGCATAATGGAAATATTTTTAGGCTTTCCGAATACATCACAAAATGCCAGACGGATAAATTTGACGTCCTCTTCCCGGACGAACTGCAGAACCTCTTCCTTAGAATAATTCATAATCACTCCTTGTAAACGTGAACCCTTGGGGAAGCTAAACCCCGGCTGTGTCCCTTCTGATGTGGGAAGAAAAGCCCCAGGGGCTTTTCTTCGTGCCGGGGTACACACGCTTGAACCCTTGGGGAAGCTAAACCCCGGCTGTGTAGAGTTGTTTGTATGGGTTTTTGGAGTCCGGCGTCACCACGGTAAACGGCCCCTCCAGCACCTGATCGAAGGAATAGCCGAACAGCATGCAAAACTCCCGCACATAAGGTTCGATCTCTTCAAGATCGGCGGGGGAGGCCGGCCTGGCGCTCACCTGCTCCGGAAAAACCACGTCATGACAGTCGGAGCGAAGAAACACTTTCCCGCCATGCATCCCGGTACAGGGAAAATAGCCAACACATTTTTCAGATGGCTTTTCAAGATTCAGCACCGCGATCAGCCCGCCGGCCTGATATTCGCCCAGAAAGCTGCCGGCCCGCCCGCCGATCACCATGACCGGCTTCTTATCCTGATAGGCCTTCATATGGATGCCCGCCCGATAACCGGCATTGCCCTTGACATAGATTTTTCCGCCCCGCATGGCGTAGCCGGCTGCGTCGCCGATACTGCCATAGACAATGATGCTGCCATTGTTCATGGTATCACCCACAGCATCCTGGGCATTGCCTTTCACGCTAAGATGGCTTCCATTCAGATAAGCCCCCAGTGCGTTCCCCGGAATCCCGTGAATTTCAATCGTTTTGTCACAGGTGCCGGCACCGATAAAGCGCTGCCCGAGGCAGTTTTCAATAAGCGTATCCTCCGGGGCTTCCCGGATTTTCTGGTTTAATGCCTGATGATCCAAACCGGCTGCATCAATAAACACCATATTATACCGCACCTCCAAACTTTTTTCTACGGATTTCTGCAGAATACGCCGCTGTCGTGGGCATCTTTTTCATCAATTCTTCATTCAGGGAAGAGAGCGGTACCTGATCACGGATCAAAGAAGTATAGATTCCCGCACGTTCCTGAACGCCGATCAGCATAAAGCCCTTCAGCAGATCATCCTGGATATACAGACGTTTGATGGAATGGTCGGTTTTCTCCTCATAAAGCGCCCCCTCATAGCTCCCGGCTGTCAGGGCATGAAAACCGAAAAAGCCGATGGCATTCATTGGAATCAGGTTCATCAGGGCCTGGGAAGCACCGGTCATATTGACGCCGGCTGTAAAACCCTGCATCGAAGCGTTGGGAAGGATCGCCATGATCCGTTTCTTACCGCAGGACAGATCAAATCCCTGCGTGCAGTCTCCGGAGGCATAGATGTGCTCAATCGAGGTCGCCATCCGCTCATCCACCAGAATACCCCGGTCTGTTTTTCCTCCCAGCTCCTTGAACAAGGTCAGATTCGGCCGCACCCCCACACAAAGAACCAGCACATCGAAAGAGACTTCTTTTCCGCTGGCCATATAGGCCAGATTCTTCTCAAACCGCTTCACACTGTCGCCCAGCAGAAACTGCATGCCGTACCGCTCAAGATGCTGCTGCATCAGTGCGGCGCAGGGTTCATCCAGAATACTGGAAAGAATCCGGTCCGCCAGATCGCAGACAGTGACTGACTGCACTCGCCTGAGCAGTCCCTCCGCGCATTTAAGGCCGATCAGGCCGGCCCCGATAATCAGCACCCTGGACGAGGCCCCCACCATTTTCTCCAGACGGAGCATATCCTCCAGACTCATAAAAGCAGTCTTGTTCTCCACCGTCTCAAGTCCCTCAAAAGCAGGAACAAAAGGAGAGGATCCTGTCGCCAGACAGAGCTCATCATATGGCAGTACCTCCCCGTCTGAAAGCAGCACCTCCTGCTGATCCTTCCGGATAGAGACAGCCCTCGTGCCATAGCGGATATCCGCATTGATCTTCTGATAAAAATCCCCGTCCCGGTACTTCATATGATCCAGGGAAGTTTTTCCTTCCAGATAATAAGAGATGAGAGGCCGGTAGTACAGCTCCTTCTCTTCGCTGATTACCGTTACAATCCCTCGCTGGTCCCGGGACCGGATTCCTTCGGCGCAGCTGGCCGCGGCGATGCCGCCTCCGATGATCACATAGCGTTTCATCAGATCACCTCCCGCTCTTCATATACAATGGCCCGGTTGGGACACCCGGCGACACAGGCAGGTTCCCCAAGACCGTTAGTAAGACAAAGCTCACATTTGCTCATCAGGCCGTCTGCACCCGGTGCCAGGGCTCCGTAGGGACAGACCAGCAGGCAGGTGTAACAGCCAACGCAGCGGCTGTGATCGATCTGAACAACGCCAGCATCGCTTTTGGAAAGCGCCCCCGCGATGCAGCTTCTGACACAGATCGGATCCTCACAGTGCCGGCAGGAGACCGCATAGGTAATCTTGTCGTCTCCTTCCACATGAATATTCGGAAAAATCGGCTTTCCCTTCAAGGCCACTGCCATGTTCGGTTTACCGGAATTAGCGAAGGCACAGTTGTATTCACACAGATGGCAGCCAAGGCACCACTCTTCATTCACATAAACCCTTTTCATCTCTATTCTCCTGCATGGGAGATTCCCAGAATCTCCAGCTCTTTCCCGCTTAGTCCGACGCCGCGCAGCATCAGCCGGTTCCCCTTCAAAGCTTCGATGGAATTAATTCCCATACCGCCCATCAGCTCCATAATCTCGTGCCGCCAGGCATTCATCAGATTGACGAGCCGCTCGCTGCCGATATCCGGATTGAGCCTTTTGACCAGGTCCGGCCGCTGGGTCGCGATCCCCCAGTTGCATTTGCCGCTGTGACAGGTCCGGCAAAGATGACAGCCCAGAGCCAGAAGAGCCGCCGTGGCGATGTAGCAGGCATCCGCCCCCAGCGCGATGGCCTTGACCACATCGGAGGCGCAGCGGATGGAACCGCCGACCACCAGGGAAACATTTCCCCGGATGCCTTCATCCCGCAGCCGTCTGTCCACGCTGGCGAGTGCCAGCTCGATCGGAATGCCCACATTGTCCCGGATCCGGGTGGGGGCAGCCCCGGTACCGCCCCGAAATCCGTCGATGGCGATGATATCCGCTCCGGACCGGGCGATGCCGCTGGCGATGGCTGCAATGTTGTGTACCGCCGCCACTTTGACAATAACCGGTTTTTCATAGTTAGTCGCTTCCTTTAAGGAATAGACCAGCTGTCTCAGATCCTCAATGGAATAAATATCATGGTGCGGGGCCGGGGAAATCGCATCGGTTCCCTCCGGGATCATCCGGGTCCGGGAAACATCGCCGACGATTTTGGCACCGGGCAGATGACCGCCGATGCCGGGCTTGGCGCCCTGGCCCATCTTGATCTCGATGGCGGCTCCGGCCTCAAGATAACCCTCATGAACACCGAACCGGCCGCTGGCCACCTGGACGATGGTGTTTGGCCCGTATCTGTAAAAATCTTCATGAAGACCGCCCTCACCGGTGTTGTACAGGATCCCCAGCTTGGTGGCAGCCCTGGCCAGGGATGCGTGGGCGTTGTAGCTGATGGAGCCATAGCTCATGGCAGAAAACATGACCGGCATGGACAAAGTGATCTGTGGCGGCAGCTTTGTGATAAGGTTCCCTTCCGGATCCCGGCTGATCTTTTCCGGCCTTTTTCCCAGAAACACCTTTGTTTCCATGGGCTCGCGCAGCGGATCAATGGACGGATTGGTGACCTGGGAAGCATTAATGAGGATTCTGTCCCAGTAAACCGGGTAAGGCTTCGGTGTGCCCATGGAAGAGAGCAGTACACCGCCGGTGGAGGCCTGACGGTAAACCTCTTTAATCAGATCCGGCTGCCAGTTGGCGTTCTCCCGGAAGCTGCAGGGATTTTTGACAATTTTCAAAGCTCTGGTGGGGCAGAGACTGACACAGCGCTGACAGTTCACACACCTGGTCTCATCGCTGAGCATTATGCCGGCTTCCTTTGAGTAGCTGTGTACCTCATTCGCGCATTGACACTCGCAGACCCGGCAGTGGATGCACCGCTGTTCATTGCGGTCGACTTCAAATTCCGGAACTATATAGTCTATACCCATTTCATTGCCTCTTCCTTCACTTTTACCACCACGGCCTCGCCGCCGGAGGGGGCCCAGATATTCTCTGCATCCGGCTCCAGGACCCGGATGGCTGCCTCTTCACTGGCAATAAAGACCTTATCCTCTTTTTCTCCCACTACCATGGAACGAAGCTTCAGCCGGTCATTCAGTGCCATCAGTCCGCCGGTAAATCCGAAGACAATGGAAAAAGGACCGGTAATGAGCAAAGAAGGGAACATCATCCGAAGATAGGCGTGCCGTTCCTTCTCTTCTTTTTTCTCAGCTTCAATGGTGCTCCAGAAAGGCGCCGCGATAACACTGGCTGCCTCCTTCAGGGTAAGTCCCTGCCGGCGGATCAGATAGTCCATAATATAGGTTATGACTTCCGTATCGGTCTGCAGCGTGCACTGATAACCGAACATTTCGATAAAACGCCGGTTGGCGTCATAGGAAGAAATCTCCCCATTGTGAACGACGGAATAATCCAGCAGGGTAAAAGGATGAGCCCCGCCCCACCAGCCAGGCGTATTGGTAGGATAACGGCCGTGGGCGGTCCAGGAATAACCTTCATATTCCTCCAGCCGGTAAAAAAGACCTACATCCTCTGGGAAGCCCACGGCCTTGAAGGTCCCCATATTTTTCCCGCTGGAGAAAACATAGGCGCCTGACATCTCCCGGTTGATTTTCATCACACACCGGGCCACCAGTTCCTTCTCATCCAGCTGAAGCCTTATGAGCAGAGAGGGAAGAGGTGAAACAAAATAACGCCAGATCACGGGTTCGTCGGTAATCGAAGGAATCGTGCGGGTCGGGATCCGCTCCGATTGAACGATCTCAAAATATTCTTTCAGAAAAGCTTCACAGTTCTTCCTTGTCGTCCTGTCATCAAAAAACAGGTGCAGCGCGTAAAAATCTTTATACTCCGGGTAGATACCATAACCGGCAAAACCGCCGCCAAGACCGTTGGACCGCTCGTGCATCGGGATCATGGAACGGGCGATGCCTTCGCCGCTCATTAGCTTTCCTTCGGTTGAAATGACGGCCGCGATGGCGCAGCCGGAAGGAATCCGGATCTGACCTTCTTTCTCCATGGATATCGGTTCCTTTCAGGGAAAATAAAAAAAGCGCCCATCCCACACAAAAAAGAGGGATGAACGCCTTTGCTCATCTGCAGGAAGTATATACCGGATCTTTCATCTTGTCAAGAAATATTAAAAAAAACATCAGCAATCTGCAAGTTCTGAAAAAAATCCTGCAAATGGTGTTGACAAAACAGGATCTGGGGAGTAGAATAGCGCTCATAAAGGCAAAGGCGTCTTTCGTATATCCGCGAAAGGCGCCTTTGTCTTATTTTTTTGATCTCAAAGGAAAAGGAGAATAAAACATGAAAAGCGTACCGGAATATTTTGGAAGCCAGGTTTTTGATGATCGTGTGATGAGATCCAGGCTCTCAGCCGATGTCTATGCCTCTCTCAGGAAGACCATCGATGAAGGACATCAGCTGGATCTGTCCGTCGCCAATTCGGTGGCCGAGGCCATGAAAACCTGGGCCGTAGAGAAGGGTGCCACCCATTTTACCCACTGGTTCCAGCCCCTGACCGGTATTACGGCTGAAAAGCATGACAGCTTCATCTCCCTCTCGCCGGACGGCAGTGTCATCATGGAATTTTCGGGCAAGGAGCTGATCAAGGGCGAGCCGGATGCTTCCTCTTTTCCCAGCGGCGGTCTGAGAGCTACCTTCGAAGCCAGAGGCTATACCGCCTGGGATCCCACCTCTTACGCATTTATTAAAGGAAAAACCCTGTGCATCCC
Source organism: Bacillota bacterium (assembly GCA_017634575.1). Classification (GTDB taxonomy): domain Bacteria; phylum Bacillota; class Clostridia; order Lachnospirales; family Bianqueaceae; genus RUG760. The sequence goes on along the minus strand of JAGBND010000101.1, from coordinate 8,766 downwards.
GACGGCCTTCTGTTCCTACGGAGGGCATGCACTGGACAAGAAAACCCCGTTGCTAAGGTCCATGGAAGCGCTGAACACCCAGGCTTTGCGGATTCTGCGGCTCTTTGGAAACACCACGGCCAAACGGGTTGTCTCATCTGTGGGACCGGAGCAGGAATATTTCCTGATTACCCGGGAGATGTACGAAAAGCGCCCGGATCTGAAATATACCGGCAGAACGCTTTTCGGCGCCAAACCGCCCAAAGGCCAGGAGCTGGATGATCATTATTTCGGAGCCATCAAGCCCGGCGTTGCTGCCTTTATGGAGGATTTGAATGACGAACTCTGGAAGCTGGGCATCATGGCAAAAACTGAACATAACGAAGTAGCCCCTGCCCAGCATGAGCTGGCCCCGATTTACACCACCACGAATATCGCCACGGATCATAACCAGCTGACCATGGAGATCATGCAGAAAGTGGCGGCCCGGCACGGCCTCGTCTGCCTGCTGCATGAAAAACCTTTCGCAGGCGTCAACGGCTCCGGCAAACATAACAACTGGTCCATTGCCACCGACAGCGGTCAGAACCTGCTGTCTCCAGGTGAAACTCCCTACGAAAATGCCCAGTTCCTGCTCTTTTTGTGCGCAGTGATTAAAGCCGTTGATGACTATCAGGATCTGTTGAGGCTTTCCGTGGCCACGGCCGGCAACGATCACCGGCTGGGCGCCAACGAAGCGCCGCCGGCTGTCATCTCCATGTTCCTGGGAGACGAGCTGGAAGCGGTGATGGAGGCCATCGAGAAGGATATCCCCTATGCCGGCAGCGAAAAAACCAAGATGAAGCTGGGAGTGGATGTTCTCCCGCAGTTTAACCGGGACAACACGGACCGCAACCGGACCTCGCCCTTTGCCTTTACCGGCAACAAGTTCGAATTCCGGATGCTGGGTTCCTCCAACAGCATCGCCTGCGCGAATATTATGCTGAACAGCGCAGTGGCCGAGAGCCTTCGGATTTACGCAGACCGGCTGGAAGGCGCAGAGGACTTTGAAACCACGCTGCATGAAATGATCCGTAAAACCATCAGGGACCACCGCCGGATTATTTTCAACGGCAACGGATACGATGAGTCCTGGATCAAGGAAGCCACCGAGAAAAGAGGCCTTCTGAACTACCGGACCACGGCGGACTGCATGCCCCATCTGCTGGACGAAAAGAACGTGGCCATGCTCACCGGTCTGAAAGTCTTTACCGAGGCCGAGCTTTATTCCAGACGCGATATTATGCTGGAAAACTACTGCAAGAGCGTCATGATCGAGGCCGGACCCATGGTGGAAATGGCCAGAAGGATGATCGCGCCGGCCATCCTACATTATGCGGCCGATGTGGCCAGGGCGGCAGCCGCCAAAAAGACGATTTCTGAAGCACTTCCCTGCAGCTGCGAGGTCAGGCTTGTTGAAAAACTGTCCGAGTTGGCGGACCAGATAGCTGAAAGGACAGATGAGCTGGCCAGCAGGTTGGAAGAAGTCCAGGGCATCGACGATATTGTAAAGCAGTCAGCGGCGGTACGGGACAGACTGCTGCCTCAGATGAGCGAGCTCAGAGACCCCTGCGATCAGGCTGAGCAGCTGACGGAGAGAAGCTACTGGCCGATGCCGACTTATGGAGAAATCCTGTTCAGTGTGAAATAAAGAAAGTAAGAAAGAAAGCAAGTAAGAAAGTAGGAAAGGAAAGCTTGATTTATGTCAGTTGAGTTTTGGTTTTTGATCGGAGCAGCATTGGTTTTCTGGATGCAGGCAGGCTTTGCCATGGTGGAGACAGGCTTTACCAGAGCCAAGAACGCCGGCAATATTATAATGAAGAATCTGATGGATTTCTGTATCGGTACCGTGGTCTTCTCCCTGCTGGGCTACACCCTGATGATGGGAGAGGACACCTTCTTCGGCCTGATTGGAAAACCCAATCTGAATCTGTTTACGCATTTTAAAGAATTCATCGAATCCCCTTCCGAGGGCTTTACCGACGCCAGCTATTTCGTTTTCAATCTGGTGTTCTGCGCCACTACGGCGACCATCGTTTCCGGAGCCATGGCGGAGCGGACGAAATTTTCCGCCTACTGTGTCTACTCGGGCGTGATCTCTCTGCTGATCTATCCGATCGAAGCGCACTGGATCTGGGGCGGCGGCTGGCTCAGTCAGATGGGCTTCCATGATTATGCCGGCTCCTGTGCCATCCATATGGTGGGCGGCATCGCCGCTTTGATTGGCGCGATGTTCCTGGGGCCCCGCATCGGAAAATATGTCCGGGACAAAGAGGGAAAGATCGTCAAGGTCAACGCGATTCCCGGTCATTCCATCCCGCTCGGCGCGCTGGGCGTGTTTATCCTGTGGCTTGGCTGGTATGGCTTTAACGGTGCTGCGGCTACGACCCCCAGCGAGCTCTCTTCGATTTTCCTGACCACCACCATCGCCCCGGCGGTGGCCACCTGCACCACCATGGTCTACACCTGGCTTAAAAACGGAAAACCGGATGTTTCCATGTGTCTGAACGCGTCTCTGGCCGGTCTGGTGGGCATTACCGCCGGATGTGACGCGCTGGATGCCATCGGCGCTTCCTTTGTCGGCATCGTTTCCGGCATTCTGGTAGTGGTTGTCGTGGAAAAGCTGGATCTGAAATATCATATCGACGATCCGGTGGGTGCGGTTGGCGTTCATTGCGCGAACGGCATCTGGGGTACCATCGCGGTGGGTCTGCTGGCCAATCCGGACGCACCGGCCGGCCTGAAGGGACTGCTTTATACCGGCAGTTTCACACAGCTGGGAATTCAGCTGCTGGGTTTTGCCGCGGTGGCAGCCTGGGCGGCGCTTACCATGACGGTATTTTTCTGGATTCTGAAAAAGGCTGACTTTCTCCGGGCTGAGAGGGCGGATGAGCTCTCCGGACTTGACGCCAGCGAGCACGGACTGCCCAGTGCCTACGCTGACTTTATGCCGGCGGTAGATAAGTATGCAGCCTTCGGCACCGCTGGTGTGACGGCTGTGACCGGTACCACGCCTCCGGCGGAAGCAATTCCGGTCAAACGGGAGCCTGCCTTCGCAGCAGCGGACGGGCACAAATTTACCAAGGTGGAGATTGTCTGTAAGGAAGAGCGGTTCTATGCGCTGAAGGAAGCCATGAGCCTGCTTGGTATTACCGGCATGACCGTATCCCATGTCATGGGTTATGGAATGCAGAAGGGTCATACGGAATACTACCGCGGTGTCGCCGTGGAAACGGATCTGAGACCGAAGGTGCAGGTGGATATTGTTGTATCCGCCATCCCTGTCAGGGATGTGATTGAAACCGCGAAAAAGGTCCTGTATACCGGTCATATCGGCGATGGAAAGATCTTTGTCTACGATGTGGAGAATGTGGTGAAGGTCCGTACCGGAGAAGAGGGGTATGACGCCCTTCAGGATGTGGAGTAACAGGGGGATAAAATGTGTTCCATAATGGTCTGCTGCGGCTATCCGGCCGATTGGGATGTTTTTTTGGAAGGTTTTCAACAAACGCTTTCCAGAGGACCGGATGAAAGCCGGATTATCGATACCGGCTCCGGCCTGATGGCGTTTCACCGGCTGTCGATCATGGGGCTGACGCCGTCCGGTATGCAGCCTTTTGAACTGAATGGAAGCTGGGTGGTATGCAACGGTGAGCTTTATGGCTTTCATTCGATGCGTACAATGCTGGAAGAAAAGGGATATGAATTCCAGAGCGACAGCGACTGCGAAATCCTGCTTCCTATGTACAGAGAGTTCGGAACAAACCTGTTTTCCATGCTGGATGCGGAGTTTGCCTGCGTCATTTTTGACGGTGAGACGAAAGAATTTATAGCGGCCAGGGATCCCATCGGGATCCGGCCGCTGTACTATGGATCCGACCGGAAGGGCAATATGCTGTTTGCCAGTGAAGCGAAGAACCTGACCGCTCTCTCGGATCAGATCAGACCCTTCCCGCCCGGCTGTTACTGGAAGAACGGAGCGTTTGTCCGTTATAGTGACATCGCTGCCGTCTCAGAGGTCTGTCATGATGATGTGGAAACAGCCTGTCAGAAGATACGCGAAAAGCTGATCCGCGGCGTTGAAAAGCGCCTGGTTTCCGATGCAAAGGTGGGTTTTCTCCTCTCCGGAGGCCTGGATTCTTCTCTGGTCTCGGCCATTGCTGCCAGAAACAGTCAGACGCCCATCAGGACCTTCGCCATCGGCATGCGGAAGGATGCCATTGATCTGAAATATGCCAGAGAAGCGGCAGCGTATATCGGGTCAGAGCATACAGAGATTTATATGACCCCGGAGGAGGTGCTCTCATCCCTGGAGGAGGTCATTTACCTGTTGGGAACCTACGATATTACCACCATCCGGGCCAGTATGGGGATGTATCTGGTCTGCCGCGCGATCCACAAAACCACCGATATCCGCGTGCTGCTGACCGGGGAAATCTCGGATGAACTTTTTGGCTATAAATACACGGATTACGCGCCGGATGCCCAGGCTTTCCAGGAAGAGGCCGAGAAGAGAATCCGTCAGCTTCATATGTATGATGTGCTCAGGGCAGACCGGTGTATTTCCGTCAACTCCCTGGAAGCGAGAGTTCCTTTCGGCGATCTGGATTTCGTCAGTTATGTCATGGCGCTGGACCCGGAGATCAAAATGAACCGTTACGGTATCGGCAAATATCTGCTGCGCCATGCTTTTGAAGGAACCGGGTATCTGCCGGATTCCATCCTGTGGCGGGAAAAGGCTGCTTTCTCGGACGCGGTGGGCCATTCCATGGTGGATGATCTGAAGGCTTATGCTGAAAGCTGCTACAGTGATGAGGAATTTGAAGAAAAAATTCAGCGCTATCATTATGCGCAGCCCTTTACCAAAGAGTCATTGCTGTACCGGGAGATTTTTGAGAAATATTATCCGGGGCAGGCAGAGATGATCGATGGATTCTGGATGCCCAATCCCGACTGGGAAGGATGCAGGGTTAACGATCCTTCTGCCCGGGTTCTGGCTAATTATGGGAAAAGCGGAGAGTAAAAGCACAGGAGAACACAGGGGACGGTTCTCTGTGTTCATCTGGGTTCCCAAACGAGGAGAAAAGAACATGACAAAATATATTTTTGTGACAGGTGGTGTAGTATCCGGTCTGGGAAAAGGCATTACAGCCGCCTCCCTCGGCCGGCTTCTGAAAGCCCGGGGCCTCAAGGTGGCGGCTCAGAAGCTGGATCCGTATATTAATGTGGATCCCGGTACCATGAGCCCTTATCAGCATGGCGAGGTCTATGTCACCGAGGACGGGGCGGAAACGGACCTGGATCTGGGGCATTATGAGCGGTTTATTGATGAGGATCTGAACAAATATTCCAACCTGACCACTGGTAAGGTTTACTGGAATGTGCTGAACAAGGAACGCCGCGGCGAATATCTCGGGTCCACGGTCCAGGTTATTCCGCACATCACCAACGAGATTAAGGAATTTGTCTACCGGGTGGGCAAAAAGACCCAGGCCGATGTGGTCATTACCGAGATCGGCGGCACCATCGGCGATATCGAATCCCGGCCCTTTATCGAAGCGGTGCGGCAGATATCCCTGGAGGTGGGACGGGAGAACAGCCTGTTCATCCATGTCACGCTGGTGCCGTATCTGAAAGGCTCCGAGGAACACAAATCCAAGCCCACGCAGCACTCCGTCAAGGAGCTCCAGGGCATGGGCATCAATCCGAATATCATCGTGCTGCGCTGCGATGAGCCCCTGGAACCTTCGATTTTCCAGAAAATTGCCTTGTTCTGCAACGTCAAGGAAGACTGTGTCATCGAGAACCGGACCCTGCCGGATCTGTACGAGGCCCCGCTGATGCTGGAAAAGTCCCGCTTTTCGGAAGTTGTCTGCCGTGAGCTGGGACTTTCGGTGCCGGAGCCGGATATGCGGGAATGGGAAGAGATGGTGACGCGGATCAACAATGAGAAGATCCGCCATGTGAGAATCGGTCTGGTGGGAAAATACGTGGCCCTGCACGATGCGTATCTGTCCGTGGCGGAAGCGCTTAGGCACGCCGGTTTTTATCATAATGTGCATATTGATATCCGATGGATCGATTCGGAGGGCATTACGGAGGCAAATCTGGACGAGACGCTGGGTGATCTGGACGGGATTCTGGTGCCGGGCGGTTTCGGCAGCCGGGGTATCGAAGGAATGATCCTCGCGGCCCGTTATGCCCGGGAAAACCGGGTCCCGTATCTGGGCATCTGTCTGGGCATGCAGATTGCGGTCATTGAATTTGCCCGGAACGCGGCCGGCATACCCGATGCGGATTCAGGAGAATTCAACGAGCTTTGCAAAAACAAGGTGATCGATTTTATGCCCGGTCAGAGCGATACTATCGATAAAGGCGGAACCCTGCGGCTGGGCGCTTATCCCTGCCGGATCAAACCGGGAACCACCATGGAGCGATGCTACGCAGCGCTGTCCATCAGTGAGCGGCACCGGCACCGTTATGAATTCAACAACGATTACCGTACCGTTCTGGAAGAGGCCGGCCTAACTTTAAGCGGCATCTCCCCGGACGGTAAGCTGATTGAAACCGTGGAGCTTTCCGACCGCCCGTTCTTCGTCGGCGTCCAGTATCATCCGGAATTCAAGAGCCGTCCCAATAAGCCTCATCCGCTCTTTCTGGGGTTTATTGAAGCAGCTATGGAGGAAAAGAATAAATGTGTCTGATGAAAAGGCAGGGCCTGGCGAAAGAACCGGTGCGCTTTACAAAAATGCAGGGCCTGGGCAACGATTATCTGTATGTTTACGCGGAAGCTCCGAAAAATGCGGCAGCGCTGTCAAGAAAACTATCTGACCGGCATTTTGGAGCCGGTTCAGATGGGATGATTTATATTTCCCCCTCCGATGCGGCGGATTTCAAAATGCGGATTTTTAATGCGGACGGAAGCGAAGCGAAAATGTGTGGAAACGGGATCCGTTGTGTAGGAAAATATGTTTACGAAAAAGGATATACAGATAAAACACAGTTAACAATCGAAACACTTTCGGGGATCAGAAATCTGGAACTGCAGGTGCAGGACGGCGTCGTGATAAGTGTAACCGTCTCCATGGGAAAGGCAGAAGCAGAAGAAGAAATCGGGCTTTTGACAGACGAAGGCAGGATTCAGGGAATACCGGTATCCGTCGGGAATCCCCATTTCGTGATTTTTGTCGAAGACATAGGCGAAATCCGTCTCCGGACGTTTGGTCCTCTCATTGAGAAACATGCATTATTTCCTGACGGCGTGAATGTGGAATTTGTACAGGTAACAGGGGATAACAGACTTCGCATGCGCGTATGGGAACGGGGCAGCGGCGTCACGATGGCATGCGGAACAGGAGCCTGCGCCAGCGCGGCGGCTGCCGTGAAAAAAGGGTATTGCAGCCCTGGCTCTGATCTGTCTGTGGCGCTGGACGGCGGCGTCTTGATAATTACCGTTGATGAGCAGGGCTATGTCCGGATGAAAGGCCCGGCAGAATGGATCTATGAAGGAGAGATGCTGATATGATCAAACCCAATATGCATTATGCGGATCTGAAGGATTCTTATCTTTTCTACAGAATCGCGCAGAAAACCAAGTCATATCTAAAGGAACATCCTGATCAGTATCTTTACCGGATGGGTATCGGTGATGTATCGCTTCCACTGTGTGGGGCTGTCATCGAGGCGCTTCATAACGCGGTGGATGATCAGGCGGATCGAAACCGGTTTCATGGGTATATGCCTGAATGCGGCGACCCTTCTCTTAGAGCAGTTATTGCGGATTATTACCGTAAACGCGGCGTGCGGATTTCGGATGATGAAGTTTTCATCTCCAGCGGGGCCAGCGACGAACTGGGGGATATCCTGGATCTTTTTGATGCAGGGAGCAGTGCGCTTGTCATGGAGCCGGCTTACCCGGCCTATGTGGACGCCAATAAAATAGCAGGCAGAACAATCGTCCACCTGCCATCAGGGGAAAACAACTCTTTTTTGCCGGAACCGGAAGAAGATGCGAAAGCGGATATCATCTATCTCTGCTCACCTAACAATCCTACCGGCGCTGTCTTTTCCAAAGATCAGCTGAGACGGTGGGTGGATTTTGCGAATAAAAACGGATCGGTGATTCTGTTTGACGCGGCCTATGAAGCGTTTATCGAAGATGATTCACTTCCACACAGCATCTTCGAAATTGAGGGAGCCGAAACCTGCGCCATCGAGATCTGTTCTCTTTCGAAAACAGCTGGCTTTACAGGTACCAGGCTCGGATATACCGTCATTCCGAAATCGCTCAGTCGATGCGGCATGCGTTTTAATGATATGTGGGTTCGAAACAGAACGACAAAGACCAACGGTGTATCTTATATCATTCAAAGAGGCGGCGCTGCTGTTTTCACTGAGGAGGGGCAGCGGCAGATTCATGAGAATATCCGGATCTACAAAGACAACGCCCGTATGCTGATGGATGCGCTGGATCAGCTGGGCATCTGGTACTGCGGCGGAAAGAATGCGCCGTATATCTGGCTGAAATGCCCGAACGGCATGGGGAGCTGGGAGTTTTTTGATCTGCTTCTCCAGAAAATCCAGGTTGTGGGAACACCTGGAGAAGGCTTCGGTGCCTGCGGAGAAGGGTTTTTCCGCTTTTCCACATTCGCGAGTCAGGAAGATACAAAAGAAGCCGCGAAAAGACTGATGAACCTGTTTGGATAAACACAGGATAAACACAGGGGACGGTTCTGTGTGTTCGCATGC
>JAGBND010000100.1 GCA_017634575.1 Bacillota bacterium | reverse complement strand
GGCTGTTTTGCCACTTTAGAACCGTCCCCAAAGTAGTATAATAGCAGCGTACACCCCTTTGCAGAATTTATCGAAAATTTCGGATAGGAGGCGCAGATATGGTTCGATTGGGCATCGATCAGATAGGAGAGCGGGAATCCTTATTTAAAGGTAAGCGGATTGGCCTGATTACCAACTATTCCGGCGTGGATTCGAGGCTCATAGATGATACGACCTGCTTTATGGAGGCGGGACTGAACGTCTGCAAGCTGTTCACTCCGGAGCACGGCCTTTATGGGGCGATGGATGGGGCATCGGTAACCGACTCCGTCCATCCTAAATATAAAATCCCTATGATTTCTCTTTATGGCGGAAAACTGAAACCAGACACGGAAGATCTGCAGGACCTGGATCTGCTGGTTTATGATATCCAGGACGTGGGCATGCGTTACTACACCTACATTTATACACTGGCCAATTGCATGATGGCTGCCGGTGAGGCTGGCCTGCCGCTGATGGTGCTGGACCGGCCGGATCCCCTTGGCGATACGGTTAGCGGAAACCGGATGAATCCGGCGTACGACTGCTTCGTGGGCGCCCACCAGCTCGCTACCCGTTACGGCCTGACCGCTGGAGAAGTGGGCCGCTACTTTAAGCATCATCTTGACCTGGACATCGACTATCAGGTGATCCCCATGAAAGGCTACTATTCCTCCATGAAGTGGCCTAAGACCGGCCAGCTGTGGAATCTGCCGTCCCCTTCGATCCATACCTTCCATTCCGCTTTGTGCTACGTAGGCGGATGCTTTTTTGAAGCTACGAATATCAGCGAGGGCCGCGGAACCGCGGCGCCATTCCAGATTTACGGCGCGCCCTTTGTCAATATGGACGATCTTTTTGCAGTTTTGAAAGAAAGAATCCACGATCCGAATCTGGCCTTCCGCACCAGAGCCTTTACACCATTCTGGTCCAAACATCAGGGAAAAACCTGCTTCGGAGTTGAATTTATCCTGCTAAGCGATGAACTTGATTTTATGCCGACGGCGCTGGTTCTGATGAAAACCCTTCTGGACATGTACCCTGACCAATTTGAATTCCGTTCCTATGCGGACGTGTCCAGGCTTACCTCTCTTAGCGGAGACACCAGCTGCGACGACTACCTGCAGGGAAAAATCAGCCTGAAGGAGCTCATGGAGTCATGGGATGCCCAGGCCGGGGAATTTGAAGAAGAGGTTCGTCCCTTCAGGTTATATTCAAAAGAAGATCCCAATCAATAGAAGCAGTAGAAGATCATCCGGTTAAGGCGTATCGAATAAAGATCATAATAGAAACAAAGATCATAATAGAATTAAAGATCATAATAGAAACAAGGATAGGGATATTTGATGAACGAAATGGAACAAGAGCTGATACTGGGCTTTGACTGCGGTGGAACCAAAACAAAGGTTGATATTGCCTGCAAAAGTCCAAAGGCCGGTCCTGATGATAAAGGCCTAAACAGCAAAATCCGGTCATCATTGGCCGAAGGCGGCTTGGATGGGTCTGCATCGTCTTTTCCTGAACTGATCGATTCCTTTACCGTCGGCGGCATGAATGTGAACAGCCTGGGAAAGGAAAAGGTCTTACAGAATTTGCAGGAGGCTTTTGACCGGATCGGTCCGGAGTGCATCCGTAAGGTTAAGGCCCTGTGCTTCGGCGCTGCCGGCATCAGCAACCCGCTGACCAGGGAGGTTTTTCTGGAGGCTTCCGAAAAAGCGGGGATTGAGCCGGAGCCTGTATTGATCGGTGATAATGAAGCAGCGCTTTATGGTGCGTTTGGGCTGGATGACGGTATTATCCTTGTTTCCGGAACCGGCTCCATCTGCTGCGGCAGGCGGCGGGATAAGGATAACTGGATAACCGCCCGCGCCGGCGGCTACGGACATCTGATCGATGATGAGGGGAGCGGGTATGCGCTGGGAAGAGATCTGCTTTCTGCAGTTGTTCGCTCGGAGGATGGCAGACTTGACAAAACGCCGATGCGGGAAGAGGTTTTTGAGGCTCTTTCCATCGGCACCGTTCAGGAATTGATTAAATTTGTTTATGCGCCTGCCACAACCAAGAAAGAAATTGCTGCCTTGGCGCCGATCCTTCAGAACGGGCTGGACCGCAAAGAACCGGCTGCCCAGGCTATTGTTGAAAAAGCGGCATGTGAGCTGGTCAAGCTGGTTAAACCGGTGGCTGCGAAGCTGTCCCTGGAACAAGGCTGCATATCCTTTGCAGGAAGCGTGCTGACAAAAAATACCTATATTGCCGATCTTGTTTCCCGACTCATCCGTGAAGAAGGATTGAATCTTACAGTTGTGGAGCCGCGTTATGATCCGGCCTTTGGCGCATTGATCAAAGCAGCAGAAGCTTTGAGTCTAAAAGAGTAAGATCGGAAATTAGGACAAGAACAGCTATTTTAATACAAGGAGATTAAGGATAATGGTATTAGGAACTACTGAACAACGCAATCCGTCAACCGTGAATATTGACCTGATGACATCGGAAGAGATCGTGCGCGTTATCAACGATGAAGATAAAAAAATAGCGCCTGCAATTGAGCTGGCGCTGCCTCAGATCGCGGCAGCCGTCGATCTGATCGTGGAAAAGCTGAGAAATGGCGGCAGGCTTTACTATGTGGGCGCCGGAACCAGCGGCCGTCTGGGCGTGCTGGATGCAGCAGAATGTATCCCGACCTACAGCTCCGATCAGGTGATCGGCGTGATGGCCGGCGGAGAATCGGCCATGTTTGTCGCCAAGGAAGGGGCAGAGGACAGTCGGGAGCTGGCGGTGCAGCAACTGAAGGAAGCAGGCTTTTCGTCAAAGGATGTGGTCTGCGGCATTGCAGCCAGCGGCAGAACACCCTTTGTGCTTGGCGCTTTCGACTATGCGCATCAGCTGGGCACCAAGGCGATCGCTGTGGTGAATAACAACGGCTCAAAGGTAGCCGAGGCTGCGGATATTGCCATAGAAGCGATCGTTGGACCTGAGGTAGTGACCGGATCCACCCGGATGAAGGCCGGAACTGCCGACAAGATGATTTTAAATATGCTCTCCACCGCCTCTATGATCCGCCTTGGAAAGGTATATTCCAACTGGATGGTGGATCTGAAGGTTTCCAACGTGAAGCTTGTGGACCGGGCGGAACGGATTGTCTCACAGATTGCGGAGGTGCCTCAGGAAGAGGCGGCCAGGGTGCTGCATTCCTGCGGCGATGTCAAAACCGCCATCGTGATGATCAAGGCCGGCGTGGATGAGGATCTGGCCCGTCAGCTGCTGGCCAAAAACGAGGGAATCGTAGGCAAGGTCTTTGAGGCACTGGGGATTACGTCCATCCGATAAAGTTTACCGTTTCTTTCGAAGAAAGATCTGCCGGCGGAACAAAATCACGTTCATCACCGTGAAAAATCCGATGAAAATCAGCAGGCTGAGCCAGGGCTTAACCGGCGCCAGCGTCGCCAGCAGCATCATGGGGAATCCAAATATAATGGCCGGGAAGTTCTGATAGACCATGTTCTCCGCGGCTGGGGTCTTGAAATCCCCGTCCAGCTCGCGCAGCAAAATGGTTCCGGTGCTGGCTGTGCCGGTCAGCATTCCGTACATCATCAGGAACTGTTCTTCCTGGTAATCCTTAAAGAGGGTGACAGCCACTAATCTGTTATAGATATAGGTAATGATCATCCCGACGATGCCCATGATGAGCAGCACCACCCAGTAACGGGCCAGCACCTGCAGGCGGATCGCTGCCATCCCGGCGACGACCATCACGTCAAAGAAAAAGTTGCTGGTACGGGTCAGAAGGAAATTGTTGGTGTACGTCTTTTTGATAATGCTGCGTTTGGTCAGGAAATTGAGTACCAGCTTAATCAGTGTGGCAGCCAGTACGCCCAGCAGGAAATTGAAGCCGTAGATCACCGACCGCATGCCTGGGAGGACATTACCCAGGCCCATCATGAGCAGATAGGAGAGCAGATAGGCGGCCAGGATAAAGGCAACCTGAACGGTAAGCTTGTCGATACTTTCCTGCATGGGAATTTCGTTCTCGGATTGGATTTCCTCAAAGCGGAGCTTGCCTTCTACGGACCTTTTCCAGTCTATCTTTCCGCGGCGTCTCAGCAGATTCAGGTGGAACACGCCGCCAAGGGCCGCGCTGATGAAGCCCAGCGCTGCGACGGACAGTCCGAAGCTTTTTCCGCCTTCAAAACCAAATTCATTTTCATAGATGCCGCCGTAGTTCATGGCCTGTCCGGTTCCCTGACCGTAACCGAAGGGAAGCAGCGCGCCGGCCGCTTTAAAAAACGAAGGCACAATCATAGCAACGATCAGCGAGATCAGCATCCCGAAAATCGCCTGCAGAAGATAGCTGCTGACAGTTGTCACACCGGTGTCAAAAATCTCACCGGTTCTTTTTTTGGTGAGCTTTTTGTCGCTGGTTTTCAGTGTGGATGCGATGAAGCCCAGCGCCAGCATATGATACGTGATGACTTCCAGTGTCGCTGTTCCGTTGCCGCCGAAGAAGTTGGTATCAAACATCTCCGCTTTAAAAATCGCTTTATAAATCCCGGAAATGATCAGCAGAATGACACCGCCAAGCACCGACGTTGGAATCAAAGATTTCTGCAGAAGGGAAAACCACTTTTTCAGCATGTTGGCGGCCAGCAGGGAAAGCAGCAGCACAGCCAGCAGATTCATAAAACCCCATACATTATAATCCCAGAAATTGTTCATGATCTTCTCCTGTCTTTTGGTTCTTAGCGTGGAAAAACAGATTGACGTATTTAACCGCATTAAAGCGTTTCGATCCCTTCAGCTGATAGATCTTATCTTTAGTATAAAGATTCAGCTTGTTTCTTCCCAGTACGGAAGCAGCGGTTAGCTCGGTGAAAGGAAGGATAATCGGCGCAGATAGTTGGTTCTTTGGCGCATCCGCAGATAGGGCGGCATCTGTTGATTGGACCCCGGTTGCAGCCGTATATGGGGTGGCATCTGTTGGTTGGATCCCGTGCGCAGAACCTGATCCAGAAACCGAGCTGCCTTCCAACTTGCCGGCGGCATTTTCCATCCCCTGACAGATTTCGATCCTGTCCGGATAAAGCCGGATATTGGCCTGAGAGCAGAGCGGCACTTTTTTGTCGTATAGTATGACCTCAAACAGATCAGCTTTGTCTTCATACAAGGGCTGATCCTTTGCCAGACTTTCCAAATCGAGATGACGGATAAAGTTCTGCTGCGCTTCAAACCAGTCGGCGATGTTGTCCGGCAACGGGAAATATAAGGTGTCTTCACGCTCGCTTGATCCGGTATTTTGGCCGGGGACAGCAAGGCCGGGCGCTGCCATCCTGCGGCGGCTTCCGTTTCTTTCGGCGCGCGTCAGGCTGATCGAAAGGTCTGGCTCCATGCGCCAGATTGACCCGCAATGGAGACAGCGAAAGGCTTTGCCGCGGCTTCTGAAGGCGGAAAGTCCGCACCTGGGGCAAACATAGAGCAGCCGTTCCACATATTCGGCGGCTTTCGGATGGTCATAGCGCTGTCCATTGTTTTGCACATAAACCTGATCATCCTGAAAAAGCCCATCCTGGATCGCTTCCAGCATGTCGGCATCTGACATGGCTTTAGCCTCTTTAGGCTCGATCACCCGGACAACTCTCGCTTCCATATGGGGTCTTAACAATGCCTTCCGCCTCACATCACTCCATCGGGGATGAAGGCCGTAGCCTCCCTCCAGCCGGTAGAGCACGATGGGCAGTCCCAGCTTTTTGGCCAGCTTTGCAATAGCCGGGTTGATCGCTACGGTTCTGCCCGCATAGGTGCGGTTTCCCTCAGGCGCAAGGGCGATGGTGCCGCCTTCTTTGGCAACCTTCATGGCGTTCAGAACCGCCCGTAGGTCAGTCACCTGTTTTTTTATGGGAATGGGCGCCACCAGAAAAGTCAAAAGTCTGGAAATCCAGCCATTGGACATGATATCTTCAGAGGTGATAAAATATATGGGCTTTTTATAGGAAAGAACGGGAAAAAACTGATCAAAAGGCGTCTGATGATTGAAAAGGATCAGGTAGCTGCGATCAGAGGGAAGGCGATCCACTTTAATTCGATATAAAAGCCAGCAAAGCAACCGGATGACGGGCCTTCCGAAAAAATACACCACTTCATGCCGGTGTTTTATCCAGGATTCTTTGGCTTTTTTCTGATCATCTGGACGATGATCTTTTTGTAAGGAAAAAGCATGCTTCATCGCGGGCTCCCTGCCTTTCTTTAAAACTGACTGTAGTTGCTACTGCCAAAACCCTGGGTTTTTCCGCACAGGCAGTAATTTTTTCGAAATTCTTTAAAATTACTGCCAAAACACCGGATTTTTCCGCACAGGCAGTAGTATTTTTACGAAATCCGCTGATTTTACTGCCAAAACCCTGGGTTTTTCCGTACAGGCAGTAATTGCTACTGCCAATTCGGAAAAAGTGCCAGTTTTGGCAGTAATTATAGCAGAAAATAGATAACATTACTGCCATTTCGGAAAAAGTGCCAATTCTGGCAGCAGCATTCGTTCTTTGCCAAAATGATTATATCTATATTAATGCATTTTTGACTGATTTGCAAGAATCCAGCCAAAATCAATCCTGGTGAATCAATCCTAATTGCCCGGCCCAGCCAAATCAATCCTGGTGAATCAATCCTAATTGCCCGGCCCAGCCAAAATCAATCCTGGTGAATCAATCCTAATTGACTTGCCCAGCCAAATCAATCCCAGTGAATCAATCCTAATTAACCGGCCCAGCCAAAATCAATCCCCTGAACCAATCCCATTTAACACGCCGAATCAAAATCAATCAAAACAAAGCTCACCCCGGGGCCATTTTCCCTTGACAAGTGATTAAAAAAAGCGTATAGTATCAACGTTAGTGTATTTTTAATATTTAAATTTGAAAATATTCCGAACCATGAAAACTGAATAAGGAGGTAGTATGTCTTGTTGGGACAAGTTTCTGTCATTGTTCTTATCGTTGTGATCGTGCTGATGCTTGGCCTGTGCGCGCTTGCGTTTGTATTGGGCATCCAGTACCGCAAGAAAGTAGGCGAAGCACAGATTGGCGCGGCTGAAACCAAAGCCAGAGAGATCATCGACGATGCTTTAAAGTCAGCAGACAGCAAGAAACGTGAAATCCTGCTGGAAGCTAAAGAAGATGCTTTGAAAACGAAAAACGAGATCGACCGTGAGGTTAAGGAACGTCGTGCGGAAGCAACCAAGACTGAAAAGCGATTAGTTCAAAAAGAAGAAGCCCTGGACCGAAAAAGCGATGCATTAGAGAAAAAAGAAACTCAAATGCAGAAAAAGGCAGAGGATCTGGAAAAGAAAACCAAGGATATTGACAAAATCCGTGATGAACAGCTCGCAGAGCTGGAACGGGTATCCGGTCTTACCACTGAACAGGCCAAGCAGGTATTGCTTAGCTCTGTGGAAGCGGATGTCCAGCACGAGATGGCTGCAATTTTGAAAGAAAATGAAGCCAGAACCAAGGATGAAGCCATTTCCAAAGCCAAAGAGATTATCACCACTGCCATTCAGCGCTGCGCTGCCGATCATGTAGCCGAAACCACGGTTTCTGTGGTGCCGCTTCCTTCCGACGAAATGAAGGGACGCATCATTGGACGTGAAGGCCGCAATATCCGCGCGCTGGAAACGCTGACCGGCATCGATCTGATTATTGATGATACCCCCGAAGCTGTTATCCTTTCCGGCTTTAATCCGGTGCGTCGCGAGATCGCCCGGATCGCCCTGGAAAAGCTGATTGTCGACGGACGTATTCATCCGGCCAGAATCGAAAAGATGGTCGCCAAAGCCACGAAGGAAGTCGAAACCAAAATCCGCGAGGAAGGTGAAGCGGCAACCTTTGACACCAATGTCCATGGCCTTAACCCTGAACTGATCCGTCTTCTGGGTATGCTGAAGTACCGCACCAGCTACGGACAGAATGTACTCAAACATTCCATCGAGGTTTCCCATCTTGCCGGATTAATGGCAGGAGAGCTGGGACTGGATGTGCGCGTAGCCAAACGGGCCGGTCTTTTACATGATATTGGTAAGGCTGTTGACCATGAACTGGAAGGATCCCATGTGCAGCTGGGTGTTCAGCTGCTCAAGAAGTACAAAGAATCCAAGATCGTTATCAACGCTGTAGAAGCGCATCATGGCGATGTGGAGCCCGAGAGCCTGATTGCGGTTCTGGTGCAGGCGGCCGATTCCATTTCTGCTGCCAGACCCGGGGCGCGCCGTGAGACACTTGAGAATTACATCAGCAGACTGGATAAGCTGGAGTCAATTGCCAATGAGTTCCCCGGTGTGAGCAAATCTTACGCCATCCAGGCCGGACGTGAAATCCGCATGGTGGTGCAGCCGGATCAGATTAATGACGATCAGATGCGAATCCTGGCCAGAGATGTGGCTAAACGGATTGAACAGGAAATGGAATATCCCGGTCAGATCAAGGTGAATGTGATTCGTGAAACACGCGTAGTCGATTACGCGAAGTAAGAGCACGCAAAGTAAGAGGACCTATCAGATGGACGAAAATTCAATTAAAGTTTCTGCCAGATCGAATGTAGCAGGTGTTGCCGGCGCCATTGCCGGCATGATCAGGGACAAAAAAGAAGCTGAAATCCAGGTAATCGGTGCCGGCGCGCTTAACCAGGCGGTTAAGGCAGTCATCGTTGCCAGGGGGTTTCTGGCCCCGGAGGGAACGGAAATATGCGTCGTTCCTTCCTTTGCAGAAGCATCCATCAGCGGCGAAGACCGGACAGCCATTCGGCTGAAGGTCATCACTCGCTGAAAGAGACTTTAACAAAACCAAGACTTTTATAGCGGACTTTCTGTTAATTTACAGAAAGTCCGTTGTTTTTTTCCCCGCAATTCGGTATAATAGGTTGATTTATTTTTGCTTTTTTAAGGAGATTCCCATGCACAATACCTATGAGACCCCCTTTGGCTCCCGTTATGCGAGCCCTGAAATGCAGTATCTTTTTTCCGAAGAAAAGAAGTTCAAGACCTGGAGAAAGCTGTGGATTGCACTGGCTGAAAGCGAAAAGGAGCTGGGTCTTTCGATTACGCAGGAGCAGATTGATGATTTAAAACGCTATGCGGAGGACATCAACTACGATGTGGCAAAGGAGCGTGAAAAAATCGTTAGGCATGATGTCATGAGCCATGTTTACGCTTACGGTGAACAGGCTAAAATTGCCAAGCCCATTATTCATCTTGGGGCTACCAGCTGCTACGTGGGAGACAATACAGATCTGATCATCCTTTACGAGGCGCTGGAGCTGGTGCGCAAAAAGCTGGTAAATGTTATGAACAATCTGGCCCGGTTTGCTCGCGAATACAAAGATATGCCCACCCTTGGCTTTACCCACTATCAGCCGGCTCAGCTGACCACCGTCGGCAAGAGGGCCTGTCTGTGGCTGCAGGAGCTGTGGATGGACTTTGATCAGCTGGACGGTATTCTGAAAACCAGACGGCTGCGCGGCGCCAAGGGAACCACCGGCACCCAGGCCAGTTTTATGGAGCTGTTTGAAGGCGATGAAGAAAAGGTCAGGACGCTGGATCATATGGTCGCTGAGAAAATGGGATACAGCGACGTATATCCGGTGACGGGACAGACCTATCCGAGGAAGTTTGACACCATCTGCCTGAATGCGCTGTCCCTGATTGCCCAGTCCTGCTACAAATTTGCAAACGATCTGCGGCTTTTGCAGAACCTGAAGGAAATGGAAGAGCCCTTTGAGAAAAATCAGATCGGCTCCAGCGCCATGGCCTATAAGCGCAACCCCATGAGATCCGAACGCATCTGTTCTCTGGCCCGCTATGTCATGGTGAATGCGCTGGATCCGGCCATGACCGCATCCACCCAGTGGTTCGAGCGCACGTTGGACGATTCCGCCAACAAGCGAATCGTGATTTCCGAAAGCTTCCTGGCAATCGACGGCATATTACAGGTCATGCTGAATGTCACCAGTTCCCTGGTGGTTTATCCGAAGGTCATCCGTTCCCACGTGATGGCAGAGCTTCCTTTTATGGCTACGGAGATGATCCTCATGGAGGAAGTAAAGCGCGGAGGAGACCGTCAGGAGCTTCACGAAGCGGTGCGGGTCCATTCCATGGCTGCAGCCGCGCAGGTTAAACAGGAAGGCAAGCCCAACGACCTTTTGGAGCGCATTCTGGCGGATGACACATTTAAAATGAGCCGGGAAGAGTTGATGAGCGCGGTAAAGCCTGAAAACTTTATCGGCAGGGCTCCGTCCCAGGTAGAGGAATTCCTGTCGGAGATCATTGATCCTATTCTCGCCGCCTATCAGGACGAGCTTGGCCTGACGGCGCAGCTTTCCGTATAAAAGGCGTATCGGCCGGTGGTTTTCATAAAAAGCCACAGGGACGATGCTAATAGGATCGCCATTTGATTGAATATCATAGAGGAGATATATGGCTGAAAGTACAATTCAGATTCCTTCCGAGCATATTCAGGGTGTGTTTGGAAGCTTTGATGAGAATATAAAGGTTTTGGAAAAGTCCACCGGCACCCATGTGCTGGCCAGAGGAGACGGACTGACCATTTCCGGCGATCAGGCAGGCATCGATCAGGCTGTGCGCGTCCTGAAGAGTCTGATCCGCATGGCCGAAAAGGGCGAGACCATCAGCGTTCAGCACGTGAACTATCTGCTGTCCCTTCCCGGTGAAGATCAGCAGAAGGACGTGGGAGAGCTTTTGTCGGATGTGGTCTGCTTTACCAAGGCGGGAAAGCCCATCCGGCCGAAAACCTTCGGACAAAAACGCTATGTCAATCTGATCCGCAACAATATGCTGACCTTTGGAATTGGGCCTGCCGGCACGGGCAAAACTTATCTGGCCATGGCCATGGCTATCGAAAAGTTCAAAAAAGGCGAGGTCAGCCGGCTGATCCTTACCAGACCGGCCATTGAGGCGGGCGAGCGGCTGGGATATCTGCCGGGCGATCTGCAAAGCAAAATCGACCCATATCTCAGACCTCTGTATGATGCGCTGTACGAGATTATGGGGGCTGATTCTTTCCAGCATAATATGGAAAAGGGGGCCATTGAGGTTGCGCCTCTTGCTTACATGCGCGGACGAACCCTGGACAACGCGTTTATTGTGCTGGATGAGGCGCAGAACACCACCCAGGCTCAGATGAAGATGTTTCTGACCCGTCTGGGCTTTGGATCCAAGGCGGTGATCACCGGCGACCTGACCCAGATCGACCTGCCGAAGGATCAGAAATCCGGCCTCAGGCAGGCAACGGAGCTTTTGAAAGATATCGAAGGCATCG
>JAGBND010000099.1 GCA_017634575.1 Bacillota bacterium | reverse complement strand
CTTATATTGCCCAGAAAGAGCGAACTGATCCGTCCGGCAGTTTCCAATGTCGATCAGGCGTTGGTGATCTTCGCCGCGGCAGATCCGGCACCAAACCTGGTGCTCCTGGACAGGTTTCTCGTCATGATGGAATATCAGAAAGTGCCTTCTGTCATCTGCTTCAACAAGGCTGACCTCATCGGTGAAGAGGACAGGCGGATTTTTTCGGACATGTATGCACAGACGGGATATCCCATAGTGTTTTCAAGCACACGCACGGGTGAAGGCCTGCAGGAGATACAGGAGTGTCTCGCGGAAAAAACGACAGTGGTTGCCGGTCCTTCGGGAGCGGGTAAATCATCTATAGCAAACAGTCTCCAGAGTGAGATCCGCATGGAGACAGGAGAAATCAGCAAAAAACTGGGACGCGGCCGTCACACGACCAGACATGCCCAGATCATTCCGCTCGGGGACAATACCTATCTGGTGGACACGCCCGGATTTTCCTCCATCTTTCTGCCTGAGATAGGCGAGGAGGAGCTGTGGTATTATCTTCCTGAGTTCAGAGAGCCCGAAAAAAGCTGCAGATTTCAGGGATGCCGTCATATCAGCGAACCCGACTGCGGTGTTTTATCAGCCGTCCGTGAGGGGAAGATCAGCAGGTCACGGTACGATAGTTACGTATTGCTTCATGAGGAATTAAAAGAGGCTAAGAAGTATTGACACGGTTCAATACGGAACGGAGAAAAATATGGGTGAGTTATGTCCGTCAATTTTGTCAGCTGATTTTAACCGTTTGGGAGAGCAGATCAGAACCCTTGAAGATGCCGGAATCAAGATCCTCCATATTGATGTGATGGATGGCGATTTTGTTCCATCTATATCTTTTGGGATGCCGGTGATCAGGTCTATCAGAAAGGAATCGGGACTCTTTTTCGATGTGCATCTGATGGTCAGAGAACCGATCCGTTATATTCGGGAGTTTGTCGATTGCGGAGCCGATTCGATCACTGTGCATCTTGAAGCGTGCAGTGATGTAGATGCGGCTATCCGCGCCATACATGAGGCGGGGATCAAGGCAGGTCTTTCCATCAAACCCGCGACAGAGGCGGAAGCAGTGCGTCCATATATCCGCGATGTCGAGATGGTGCTTGTCATGACGGTGGAGCCGGGATTCGGAGGACAGAAATACATCGAATCTTCGACCGAAAAGATCCGCCGTGTGCGCGAGATCGAGGCGGAAGAAGGCGCAAAGGTCCATGTGCAGGTGGACGGCGGCATCAATGATGATACGATTCAGGTAGTAGTGAAAGCCGGGGCGGATTATCTGGTGGCCGGGTCTGCCGTGTTTAAGGGTGATCTGAAAAAGAATGCGGATCACATACGGGCGCTTATGGAACAGGCAGGCTGACAGCTGAATGGCTATCAGGGGTGCTGCATTCAGTGGCTATAAAGCTTGGGTAGTAAAATACCTGAGCTTTTTCTGTATAGTGGTGGAGGGATAGAGTATGAATTTGTCAGATTATGATGCGATCATTGTCAGTGGAGGCAAGCTGGATTTTGACCAGGCTTATTTATCAATTCTGGAAACGAAACGGAGAAGAGAAAGGGAGAACGTGTGCCTGATCGCAGCGGATCATGGCCTGGACTTTATGGTGCACAACAAAATAAGGCCGAACATTGTGATCGGAGACTTCGACAGCGCGGGTCCCGACGCACTTGCGTTTTTGGAGAAGGAGGAGAACTCCGACAGAGAAAACAGGCCGCAGATCATCCGCCTGAAGCCCGAGAAGGATATCTCGGACACTCATGCCGCGCTGATTGAAGCGGAAAAAAGAGGATGTAAGAATGTTCTGCTTCTGGGGGCGACCGGAACCAGACTGGATCACGTGACTGCCAATGTGCTTCTTCTGTTGAAGGCAAAAGAGGCGGGCATGAAGCTTATCATTTGCGATCCGAAAAACCTGATCTTTTTGGCAGATGACGGCATGCAGCTGTCTAAAAAGAGCTGGGGAAAGTATTACGTTTCGTTCTTCCCGCTGGGTGAGCCTGTGGAGGGGCTTACACTGAAAGGATTTCAGTATCCCTTAAACGATTTCAGGCTGGCGCTCAGCGAGGCCAGCCTGACGATCAGCAATCGTATTATCGATGATTGTGCGGAAGTGCACTTTAAAAGCGGAAATCTTGTGGTGATGATCACTATTGACTGACCGCAGTGGAACCGTCCCCGTGTTCCACCCATTGACCCACTTCTAAACTACTCCATATGCCCGTCCCGATACATGGAGAATTTGTCCATCGGGTACTGCTTCAGGTTTTCCAGAATCTTTCTCGTGTCAGCTTTCTTGAGAAGAGTGGAACGTGCCCTGGTTACTTCTGCCTCGGGCTTATGCTTGGAGGGACCTCCGATGCATCCGCCCGGGCAGATCATGCCCTCGATAAAATCTTCTTTCAGGCGGCCTGCCTTGAGCAGCGTAAGCGCCTTCTTGCATTCGGCACCTCCGGCACAGCTCAACAGCGTGATATCGGAGACATCCTCGCCCATTTCTTCCATCACTTCCAGCACAGCCCTTGCCACACCGCCGCTTCCGGCAAAGTTTTTTCCGTAGATCGAAGCTTCCTGGTAGTTATCTTCCTCTATCGGAACGACCTCCACACCTTTGGAATCCATCAGTGCGACGATCTCACCGTAGGTCACCGCATAATCGGGACGGTCTGCGATGAACTCGTTGAGCGTCTCGCCTTTCTTTGCGATACAGGGACCGACAAAGACCGTGACGCAGTCGGGATCCAGCGATTTCAGGTAGCGGGATACCGCGACCATCGGGGATACCGTTGTGCTCTTGTTCTTTTCGTACTGCTCGGGGAACTGATGCCTGAGCATCGAGATGAAAGCGGGGCAGCAGGATGTAGTCATCTTGATACCTTCCTTGCGGGCGTGAATCCACTCTTTTGCCTCATAGGCAGCGGTCATATCGCCGCCCAGTCCGACTTCCACCATATCCGCGAATCCTGTTTTCTTCAGCGCTTCGCGAAGCGCACCCATCGTGATATCTTTTCCGAACTGGCCCTCTGTTGCAGGGGCACACATGGCAATGACGCGCTTACCGGCCTTGATGGCCTTGATAATATCCACAAGGTAGATTTTTGAACCGATCGCACCGAAAGGACAATTGTGAATACAATGTCCGCAGTGGATGCATTTTTCCTCATCGATCACGCACAGACCGTATTCATCGTGACTGATCGCCCCGACCGGGCACGCCTTCTTACAGGGACGTTCCATGTGCACGATCGCTTCAAAGGGGCAGGATTTTGCGCACATGCCGCACTCCTTGCATTTGTCGGAATCGATGTGCATTTTTGTACTGCCGGGGGAGATCGCCTGAAATTTGCAGGCATTAAGGCAGGCTTTTCCGAGACAGAAACGGCAGCTGTCCGTGACAGTGTAGGCCGAGATGGGGCAGTCGTCACATGCCGCCCGGATGACCTGCACAACATTGTTGCTCGGATGGCGGACGGAAGAATCAAGCCCGGTAGCCAGTCTTATTCGCTCCCGCACGATCTCGCGCTCCTTGTATACACAGCAGCGGTACTCGGGTTTCGGCCCCGGGCTGATGTCGTGCACCAGCTTCTCACGGTTCTCGTGGTTCAGCTCATCTTTCCATTCGAGTTTACATACCTCACGCATGATAAAATGCTTAAGGTCGACTATTCCTTTGTCGTTGGTAATCATACGGTTTTCCTCTTATTTTCTTTAGGGTGTCTACATTATACCATAAAAGTCGGGTGGGACACTGGGGACGTTTCTCTTTGACCCATTTTTGTTAGCAAAAATGGGTCAAAGAGAAACG
>JAGBND010000098.1 GCA_017634575.1 Bacillota bacterium | reverse complement strand
TTCATGAATAGGATAATTGATGGATACCACGGTTCGTTTGAATCATGATGCTCAATCGGAAACCAAGACTAATCCAGCAATACAAAAGGAAGGAAATGACTATGCAGATTCCCCAGGTGCAGGCGTTTGCGGCAAAAATAAAAGAAAATATGGAAAAGGTGATCGTTGGAAAATCCACCCAGATCGATCTGGTTTTATCAGCCTTGCTGGCGAAAGGGCATGTCCTTCTGGAAGATGTTCCGGGCACAGGCAAGACAGTCCTGGCCAAATCCCTTGCCAAATCCATCGATACCGATTTTAAACGCATTCAGTTTACGCCGGATCTTTTGCCTTCCGATCTGATTGGCATTAATTACTTTAACCAGAAAGAACAGGAATTTGTTTTCCGCAAGGGCGCATTGTTTACCAACATTCTCCTGGCGGACGAGATTAACCGGGCAACCCCCAGAACCCAGTCCTCCCTGCTGGAGAGCATGGAGGAGAAGCAGATCAGTGTGGACGGGGTCACTTACGTGCTGGATCAGCCTTTCTTTGTCATCGCTACCGAAAACCCGGTGGAAACCCAGGGCACCTTCCCGCTTCCCGAAGCGCAGCTGGACCGGTTCCTGATCCAGCTGTCCATGGGCTACACCGACAAGGCGGAAAGCGTGAAAATCCTACAGCGATTTGTGAATGAGGTGCCGGCGCAGGGACTGGAAAGTGTCTGCAGCAAGGATGAGCTGCTTCAGATGCAGGATGCCGTCAGGCAGGTATATATTCATCCGGACGTGGCTGCCTACTCGGTGGACATTGTTTTTAAAACCAGACAGGCCGAGGCAGTGCAGCTGGGCGTCAGCCCCAGAGGTAATCTGGCCCTGTTAAAATGCGCCCAGGCCTATGCGGCGATCCAGGGAAGAGATTATGTGACGCCGGATGATATCAAAACCCTGGCGCTTCCGGTGCTGGGACACCGGATTCTTCTGAGGGGCTCAGCCAGAAACCGTTCCACGCAGATCAGCGAGCTGATCGCCTCCATTTTGGACGAGGTGGAGGTTCCGACCGAGAACTTCAAAAGATCGTGATATGCCATGCCGATTCTGATTATTCTGATTGTAGCCGGCCTGGTGATGGGCGTGCAGCGGCTGATCTATAAAAAGTACTGGGATAAAGCGCTCCAGGCCAAGGTTAGTTTTTCAGACTATTATCTGTTTGAGGGAGGAAGCACCACCGTGGAAGAGGTGATGCGAAATGCCAAGCTGCTCCCCCTCCCCTGGGTTCATCTGAAATTCCAGATCCTCCGGAACGGAAAGTCTGACAACCTTTTCAGCAGCGATATTTTCAACATCCTTTTTCATCAGCAGATTACCCGCAAAAGCCGGCTCACCCTGCAAAAAAGGGGTATCTATCAGATTCAGTCCCTGGATCTTCTGAGCTATGATTTGTTTATTACCAGCAAATTTGTGAAAAAACTGGACAATCAGGCCTCTGTAACCGTTTTTCCCGTAGCGCTGGCGGATACGGCGGTCCAGGTCTCTTACGAAAAGCTCATGGGCAGGATCGCGACCAGACGGTACACCCTGGAGGATCCTTTTCTGTTTAAGGGAATCCGGCCGTACCAACCCCAGGACAGCTTTAAAAACATCAATTTCAATGCTTCCGCCCGGGCGGGTGAATGGCTGGTGAATACCCACGAATATACCCTGGAGCAAAAGGTGAAGATCGTCCTGCTGACCGATAAAAGCACCAACTACTTCGACGAAACAGCCTACGAACAGGGCCTTCGGTATGCGGCTGCCCTTTCCGCGCGCCTTGAAAAGGAAGGCGTTCCGGTCAGCTTTATGACCAATGGCCTGGACAGCATCGATCATACCGAGCCCTATCTGGAAGCAGGCGCCAGCCCCAATCATACCGACGCCCTTCTGGAGCTTTTGGCGCGGCTGGATCTGATGGAGACCGGGAGGGAGGGCAGCAAAATCCTGGATGATCTGAGAGAAAACCGTCAGGCTGATGAATACTATGTGATTATTGCCCCGGACAGAGGCAGGTCCTTGCTGGACGGATATCTGCGGCTCAGGGAATATACGGACGCGGCCCAGATGGTTGTGCCGATCCGTGCCATGGACTTTTTTGATCTTCCCCTGGAGGATCAGAAACGGGAAGAAATGGTCGAAGGCTATTTATATTACAAAATATAGGAAAGGAAACTCCCATGGGTGGTTATTCCGATGAAGAGAGGCTGGGAGATGCCGAGTTCTACCGAAAACCTAAATATCCGATCTGGATTGAAGCACTGAAGGTCTTTTTGATTTTCGTGTGCTTCGTCATGATGATCTTTTATGCTGCCTATGACCTTTCTTCAGGCAGAATGCCGGCTGAACTGGCAGGCGGGCGGCTGAAGGACGCCGGCAGAGGTGCATATCTTTTCTTCGCGGCAGGCTTTCTGCTGATGCCGGTGCTGTCCACCATTCTGCGCCGCATCAGCCGTAATATTTTTATCTTCCTGCTTCCTCACGTCTTGTTTTTTGTTTATATAGGCATGTTTTCTCCGCACACGATTCTAAGCGCCATGGGCATCCTTTATGTCATCGGGCTGATGGTTTACGGGCTTGCCCGGCAAATGTCCCGGGAGGAGGAGAAGGAGCTGGGTTTTCTGACCCTTTTCGCGGCGGTGCTGGTGATGCTCATTCTTTACGGCCTTTCGAGCTACAGAGGATTCCATGAATACGAGCGGATTCTTCTGGGGGAAGGCTTGATTTTTATGGTGCTTTTCTTCTTTTATCAGCACAGAGTCAGCCTTCTGACGACGCTGGGTGCGATCGATAAAGGCAGCAATTTCTCCACCGATCAGGTCATCAGCTTCAATACGAAGGTATTCTTCGCCTATATTGCGCTGGCGGTGGCTTTGTTTGGCGGCCTGTACCTTTTAGGCCTGGGGGATGTGCTGAGCCTTCTGGGCAGATGGCTGCTGCTTTTGCTGCGCCGGCTGGTAAGGGCGCTGGCCAGGGTAGAGGCAACGCCTGAAGCCATTGAGGAGGAAGCCCAGGAGCAGGCGCAGATTCAGCAGAGCGCGGGCCAGATGGTCACTGCAGGTTTTCGCACGGGGGCGGTTTGGGTTTTCCTGCAGAAGATTGTGGAAATTGTGGCCGTGATTGGCCTGATTTTGCTGGCTTTGTGGCTGATTTACTGGCTGATTGCCCGGTTCAGGAGCAGCTATCAATATGTTGGAAACGGCTACGAGGAAACGAGGGTGTCCATCGCCGGGGCATCGCAGGACAAGGTCAAGCGCGTGCGCCTTTCTATGTTTGACAGAAGCCCGGCAGGCCGAATCCGCAGAGCCTATTATAAAGCGGTAAAGGGCCATATGGGCAAAACGGTGAAACACTCCCAGACGCCCCTGGAGGTCGCAGGCAGGCTCCCTGAAATTACCCGGCTTGCCGAGGAGTATCAAGAGGTCCGATACAGAAATGAGGAAACATAAATGTCTCTGATTCAAATGGATTTTTCTTCCACTGCGCTGCAGCGCTTTACCACCATGGAGGTTTTTCTGCCTGATTGCAAAGTGCCGGAAAACGGATTCCGCAGTCTGTATTTTCTGCATGGATATCATGGCAATCATACAGACCTGCTCAGGCGGCTTAATCTGCTTGCCTATGCGGAGCAGCATGACATAGCCATTTTTATGCCCGATGGAGACAACGCCTACTATGCCGATTTCCCGGAGCGGGCCGAATATTACCATCAATATATCGGGGAGGAGCTGGTTCAGATGACGCGCCGCACCTTCCCTCTGTCCACGCGCCGGGAGGACACCTATCTAGCCGGTATCTCCATGGGCGGCGGCGGAGCCCTGCGGCTCGGCTTTTCCTATGCGGGAACCTTTTCCAAGGTTGCTTCCCTCTCCGGCTATCTGGTGGAGAACGAGGCTTTTGATCCGGTGGGGCATGGCACGAATGTGTTCAAGGCGCTGGACGATGTGCTGATGGCCAGATCGGCTTCCATGTTTTCCTTTGGATTTCCCGGTTCTTCTTTGGTGGATCTGCCTTTGATATATCTGACCATTGGCGCGGATGACGGGCTGAGGGAGAGCAACCGGCAGCTTTCCCGGATGTTCTCCATGTATGAGATTCCCCATATCTATCAGGAATTTGCCGGGGAACACAACTGGAGCTTCTGGAACGCAAGGCTGGAAAATCTGTTTGATTTTTTAAACGCGGATCCCCTCGATGTAATGCAGGACTGGAACCGGCAGAGGTCCCAATCTGAAAAGGCATCAGGCATCGGCAGCAGTGAAGGCGGGGAGGCATGACATGGCGATTATGAAATTTGATATCCCATCCGAGACGATGGGAAGAGAAGTCACCTTTGAAGCGCTGGTGCCGTCGGAGTCTCTTCGTGAAGGAGAAAAGCTGAAGACCCTTTATCTGCTCCATGGCGTTCAGGGAAGCTATATCAACTGGATTACCTGCACGAATATCTACCGGCTTTTGGGAATGCGCAATGCAAACATGCCCTCCGAAGCGGCAGACGGTGATTCCGGTGAGAATGGCCATCAGACGCCCTGCAGACTGGCGGTAATTATGCCCTCGGGCGGAAACGGCTTTTATCATCCAATTCCTGCAGATCCCTTCTATGGCCGGCAGGCTAACATGGGCCATCAGCACGACTACGAAGCCTTTATTGCCCGTGAGCTGGTGGAAAAAACCAGAAAAATGCTGCCCCTGTCTGAGAGACGAGAAGACACGGGCATAGCGGGCCTGTCCATGGGCGGCTATGGCGCCCTTTATCTGGGCGTCAAATATGCGGACACCTTTGGATTTGCGGGCGGCCTTTCCAGCGCGCTGTTGACCCAGCGCAGCCGGGACGAAAACTTCGTGGAAGGCGCTTTTTTCCGTCAGCCTGATTTTCTGGATTTTGTGTTCGGCGGATTTGACGACAACCGGATTCAAAACGATGTGTATACCCAGATTCTGGTGACCAGGCATCGGGCCTTTGAGGCGGGGGTTCCCCTGGAAGAGGCGCTGCCTGAGCTGTATTTTGCCTGTGGTGAGCAGGATCCGCTGCTGACGCTTTCCGCTTCCCTGGATGAGAGGCTGACGAAGGCGAAGGTGCCGCACACCTTTGAGACCCATCCGGGCGCCCATGAGTGGGCCTTCTGGGAATGGGGAATTGAGCGGATTCTGCAGCGGTTTTAGCCGGCTGCCTTTTAGAAGCTACCATGGCGTCGCTGCCCTATGAACGCCCTGCATACTCTGCCGCAATCCTGTCCGGGCGTGAATTCTTCGGTTGAGCGGAAGCCGTCTGCAGGGCGTTCATAGGGCAGCTCGGATTTTGGTTTGACATTGCTGTAAGAAGCAGGGCAGAAGAAGCGCATTTGATTGAAGTTTTTTATGAAAGGTTTTTATGGGCATATTTGAAGGATATTTGCTATGTTCCGATTGTGACGGAACCTTAACCGATTCGAAAAGCGAGCTTTCGGCTGAGAATGTGGCCGCGATCCGGCATTTTCAGGAAGAGGGCGGACTCTTTACCCTGGCGACGGGGCGGTTTCCCAAGTATGTGATGCGGTTTTCGGAAGAGTTTTGTCCGAATACGTATCTGGTGATGGGAAACGGCAGCATGCTGTGCGCGCCGGCGCTGCCTCAGGGGATGCAGGGACAGCCGTCCGAGAGTTATGATCAGCCCTTATTGGTATCGGAACTGGTCTTTTCTAAAGCGCCCCGGGAGGAGCTTGAGTATATTACAGAGCAGCTTGGCTGCAGGATGCTGTTTACGGATAAACGCAATGAGTCGGAGCCGTGGACGTCGGATACGGAAAATCCGACCGGGGAGGTCCTGTGGAATGACATATATATTCGCGCCAGCCACGATCTGGATGCCTATATAAGGGCCTTTGAAGATCGTTATGAGGCATATCGGCAAAATCCAGCGGACGAGTTGCTTGCGCAGCTTCCGCATAAGGTTAATTTTGTTTTTGACACCCCAGAGGCTACATCCGCTGCGCTGGAGGCGATGCGAAAGCGGTTTCCGGATCAGCTTTTTGTCCGCAGCTGGGCCACCGGCATGGAACTGCTTTCTCCCGGCGCCGGAAAAGGCGGCGCAGTCCTCAGGTTGAAAAGGCAGCTGGAAAAGGAAGGATGCCAGATCAGGAAGGTGGTTTGCGTTGGCGACTACGGAAACGATGCCTCCATGCTGGAGGCGGCGGATATCGGTTACGCAGTGGCTAATGCCAGCGAGGAATGCCTGAAGGCGGCTGACAGAGTAACCGTGAGCTGTGATGAAAGCGCCATTGCCGCCGTGATTGATGAACTGGAAAAGGAACTGACGTTAACCCCCTGAGAAGGCCGCTGCACGGGCCGGGAGGATGAAATGAAGGATCTGACCAAAGGCAGCCCCATGAAACTGATCGTGACCTTTGCGGTTCCCATGATCATTTCGGGGATTCTGCAGCAGTGCTACAATCTGGCGGACAGCCTGATTGCCGGCCGTTTTGCCGGTGTTGATGCGCTGGCCGCCGTGGGCGTATCCACCCCCATCACTCAGCTTTTTGTTGGCCTGGGAACCGGCATCGGCATGGGCGTCAGCGTCGTGATCAGCCAGACCTTCGGGGCCAAGAATATGAAAGAGCTGAAAACATCCGTGTATACCGCGCTGATTACACTGTTTGCTTTCAGCCTTATTCTGATGGGAGCGGGCGCAGTCTTTACCCCGGCGCTGCTGAGGGCCATGAATACCCCGGACAATATCTTCGGGGATGCCCGGATTTACCTGTCCATTTATATGTACGGTCTGCCCTTTCTGTTCATGTACAATATCGCCAATTCGATTTTCAATGCCCTGGGAGATTCCAGAAAGCCTTTGTATTTTCTGATTTTTTCCACGGTGTTCAATATTCTGCTGGATCTTCTGTTTGTGGCCGTTTTCCACTGGGGTGTGGCTGGTGTGGCCTGGGCTACCTTTATTGCCCAAGGGATGGCAGCCCTGCTTGCGGTGGCGGTGCTTCTTGGAAAAGCCAGAAAACTGGAAAAGAAGGTGCCGGTTTACAGCCTGTCCCTGCTGGGAGGCATGATGAAGGTGGGCGTACCCACCATGATCCAGAACGCCATTGTGAATATAGGCAATCTCTTTGTTTCCGCTTTGGTGAACAGCTATGGCTCTGATTTCATCGCCGGATATTCTGCAGCGCTGAAGATCAACGGGTTCTTTGTGATTGTCATCGTCATGGTGGGCAATGCCATCGCCACCTTCGCTGCGCAGAATATAGGTGCGAAGCAGATGGAACGCCCCGGACAGGGTCTGAAGGCCGGCATGCTGATTAACTTTGGCTATGTGGCCCTGGCGTCCCTGGCCGTGTTTCTATTCGGTCGGCAGCTGATTGCCCTCTTTGTGGATGAAAACGCCGCCGGGGAGGTGTTCAACGCCGGAACGGGCTATCTGAGGATCGTGACCATCAGCAGTTTTCTGTTTATCATTTTGAACAACTGCTGCGCCGTGTGCCGCGGAGCCGGTTATATGATTAGTTTTACCTCCACAACCCTGGTGGATCTGGTGGTACGGGTGGGCAGCGCGTATCTGCTGACCCCTTCGCTGGGCAGCAGTTCCCTGTACTGGTCCATAACGCTGGGCTGGGCCGTGGGCGCCGTCATGGGTGCGGCCTTTTTCCTGAGGGGCAGATGGAAAAATGTGAAACTGATTAAAGAAAAAAACACCTGATTTCAGGCGAAGGCCGGTTTTTAGGCGGAAAGCAGGGACCGGCCGCCTCCGTCAAAATGACGAAAAGGATAGATATCGTTTTTTGATTATCGGAAAGGGTGTGAATTGACGGTTAAAGGAAGTTTCGGTTAGAATATAGCATGTGAAGATTCGGAGTTGACTACGGAGTGATGCTCCTGGAGAAAGAGAGAACCGTTATGGATTTAATGGAAGCGATCGGAAGGAGACGTTCCATCCGGCATTTTAGCCCGGAACCGTTGAACAATTACGATTTGTATGAAATGGTCCAGGCAGCCAGACTGGCTCCGCAGGCCGCAAATGTGCAGCCGGTGAGATATTGCATTGTGCATCAGCCTCAGCTTCTGGAGCCGATGTTTGAATGTACAAAATGGGCCGGCTATCTGGAAAACTATGCGCCCGCCGAGGGCTGCAGACCGAAGGGATATATTGTCGTTCTGATTGAAGAAAAGCTGAAAAGCCGTTGGACCGATGTGGATGCAGGCGCCTGTGTGGAAAACATGCTGCTGACGGCGGCCTCCAAAGGGCTTGGGGCCTGCTGGCTTGGCGCCATTGACCGGGATAAGATAAGGCATTTGCTGGGCATTTCAGATGAATACAGCATCCATTCCCTGGTAGCTGTGGGTCATCCCGGAGAGGATCCGGTCTGGGAAGAGAAGGACTCGGATTCGATTAAGTACTATCTGGACGATGCAGGCCGTCTGCATGTTCCGAAAAGGCGCATGGGCGAGATTCTTGTGCCGATTACGCCGAATCTTGATCAGAAATAATCTCAGGCAGATGGCCTGAATATCAGCAGGATTTACCGCTTTTGGAGGATTTGTTTGAATGAAGAAAGTTGCCGTGATCATGGGTTCCGACAGCGACTGGGGCGTTGTCCAGAAGGCTGTAAAAGTGTTGAAAGACTATGAGATTCCTGTGGAGGTTCATGTGATGAGCGCCCACAGAACGCCGGCGGAGGCATCCGCTTTTGCGAAAGGGGCGAAAGAGGCCGGCTTCGGTGTGATTATTGCTGCGGCAGGCATGACAGCCCATCTGGCAGGCGTTCTGGCGGCTGAGACAACGATTCCTGTGATCGGCATTCCCATCAGTTCCGGCGGGCTGGGCGGACTGGATGCCCTTCTGGCCACGGTTCAGATGCCTACCGGCATACCTGTGGCCACGGTTGCGGTGAACGGAGCCGGAAATGCGGCGCACCTGGCGGCACAGATTCTGGCGCTTTCCGATGAAGCATTGGCCCAAAAGCTGGCCGATGGAAAAGAGAATATGCGTAAAGAGGTCCTGAAGAAGGATCTGAAAATGCAAGAAAATATCTCCGAGCTGTAAGCGCCCGGAGATTTTATTTGTTTCAAAATGGGCTTGTAACAACAAGGAGCCCCGGCTGGTTCTAAAAAGCAAGGAGACGTAAATGGGCGGTATTTTTGGTGTTGTAAGTAAAGGAAACTGCGCGATTGATCTGTACTTTGGTATTGACTATCATTCCCATCTGGGAACGAAAAAAGCCGGTATGGCGATTTATTCTGAAGGAAAGTGGGAGCGTTCCATCCATGGGCTGGAAAATGTTCAGTTCCGTGCAAGATTTACCCATGCAGTCAACCGCATGAGCCAGATGGCTCCCGGTAATGTGGGCATTGGCTGCATTTCCGATACAGATGCTCAGCCCATCCTGGTTCAGTCCAAATTTGGACTGTTTGCTATCACTACCGTCGGACGCATCAACAATCTGAAAGAGATCGCGGACGAACTGATGACCGACGGCGCCCAGTTTGTGAACTTTGAAGATGATGAACTGAATCCGACAGAGGTGGTCGCCAAGCTGATTAATCAGAAAAAGTCCATCTCAGAAGGCATACGGTATGCCCAGGAGAGGATCGATGGCTCCATGACACTGATGGTTGCCAATGCCAAGGGTATTTATGCGGCAAGAGATTTGGTTGGGCGCACGCCCCTTGTGATCGCAAGGAAGGCTGACGGGAGCCTGTGCATCAGCTTTGAATCACATGCCTTCCTTAATTTGGGTTATCAAAAAGTAAAGGATCTGGGACCGGGCGAGGTGGTGTTCGTTTCCGCCAAGGCCGTGGCAGATGCGCCTGAGTCGGATGAGATTCCGGATGTGATTCCCGGAATCGAGATAAAAAAGGAGGCGCTGGCCAAGAAGCGCGTCTGCTCCTTCCTCTGGACCTATTATGGTTACCCCACGGCTTCCTATGAGGGAATCAACGTGGAGGAATCCCGTTACCGCTGCGGCGAGCTGCTGGCTAAGGCGGACCGGGAAGAGGGCATGCGGCCGCTGGTGGATCTGGACAGCGTGGACGGCATTCCGGACAGCGGGCTGGCAGCCGCCATTGGCTATGCCAATCAATCCGGCGTTCATTTTAAGCGGGCATTTATCAAGTATACGCCCACCTGGCCCAGAAGCTTTATGCCGGCCAATCAGTCGGTGCGGGATCAGATTGCCCATATGAAGCTGATTCCTGTTAAAGAGCTGATTAAGGGAAAACGGCTGCTGTTTATCGACGATTCCATTGTCCGTGGAACCCAGCTGCGGGATGCGGCGGATCTGCTTTACAAGAATGGCGCCAAGGAGGTTCACATCCGTCCGGCCTGTCCGCCTATTATGTACGGCTGTAAATTTATTAACTTCTCCCGTTCTACCTCCGATATGGACCTGATCGCCCGGCGGATGATTGTGCGCCTGGAGGGCGGTGTGCCCAGCGAGGAGAGGCTGAAGTTATATCTGGATGAAAAAACACCGGAGTATGCTGCTATGGTGGAGGAGATCCGGAAGGAGATGCATTTTACATCCCTTCAGTATCCGACCTTGAAGATGACCACGGAGGCCATTGGGTTGCCGGAAGAGGATTTGTGTACCTATTGTTGGAACGGAATCGACCCCTGACATATGCGAGGATCGATATTATTGAGGGTCGATCTGAGTTTTCGCTGGCGCGAAAACTCCCAAGTGTGTATGGGGAAGGGGACCCTTGACATATGCGAGGATCGACATTGTTGAGGGTCGATTTGAGTTTTCGCTGGCGCGAAAACTCATGGGGTTTTTGTTGATCTTTTTGTTGGTTGTGATTATAATGAATATGTTATGTGTCCTGCTGATAACTATTTGATGAAAAGGAGTGTTTCTTATGAGTCTTTATGATGTGTTGAAAGAAAAGAATATTGTGCTTCCCCCTGCGCCTCCGAAAGGCGGCATGTATTCTCAGTGCGTAGCATTTGGAGATAAGCTGATCTATATCAGCGGATGCGGCTCTGATGTGCCCGGTGAAGCGGTTCACGGAAAGCTTGGAAAGGAACTGAGCATTGAAGAAGGTCAGAAATGCGCCCGCAACGCGATGCTGAACCTGCTGGCCGTTGTCGACGCCAACGTCGGCCTTGACAACATCAAACAGTGCGTCAAGATTCTTGCTTTCGTTGCATCTGATCCCGATTTCTATGATCAGCCTGCAGTTGCTAACGGAGGATCACAGGTTCTGGTTGATATTTTCGGCGTCGCTCCTTCCAGAAGCGCCGTTGGAATGGCTTCTCTTCCGGGAAATCAGCCGGTAGAGATCGAAGCTATTTTTGAACTGAAATAAAACATCAAACATCAAGAGGCAGAGAAACCTGCGCAGCTGCAGATTCTCTGCCTCTTTTTTGTTGGTGATAAAGAGCTATAGGCTTTTGAACTCTTTAGTAGTGATTGGGTACGATGCCTCTTCGACCTTTTTAGTGATGATAGTGAACAGTACCTGTTTGCCTTCTTATGGTTGGTGCAGTTAGTACACCCTTTGTCCGGTCCTTTTGGATCCAAGTACGCAGATCAGAACAATTAGCGCGATCCAGAACCAGGAGGATCCAAGGAGACTAAAGACAATGGCCAGAACCAACAGCGCAGGGCTGATCAGGAACAAACCAATCCGGTATATAACCTTGAAAATATTCCAGCTCAGACGGAAGGCAAATGAAAGCACACCGCAAACCAGATAGAAAACCAAAGCAGTAATAATTAATCCTAAAATCATTGTGATATACCTCCATGTATGATTAAATATGAATTCCTCAAAGGATGATACAAGCATATCACAGTTTATCTGAATAATGATAGATATTTCTTATTTGGTATAAAATAAAGATAATTCGGTGTATGATAAGTAGTGCATCCACGCCTGCAATGGGCGTAGATGCACTACTTGGTTAATATTCAAAATCTTCTCCCAGCGGCTTCTCCAGAAGCGCCGGGTTTTCAAGCAATGCTTTCAGCAGACGGATGGTTTTGGAATAATAATAGCCATCCGCGATCCGCTCGTCCACGGTCATGGTGATATCCACGCTGTTTTTCATCGTCACATTGCCATCTTCATCGTAGAATGGACGCTTTTTGCGTTCGCCGATGACTATAAAGACGGAGGTGGTTCCCCAGTTTGTCAAATGGTGGTAACCGGCATGCAGCTTCAAAGAACCAAGATTGGAAATGACAACGGAAGACTGATACGGATCGGTTTCAATAACTGATTT
Source organism: Bacillota bacterium (assembly GCA_017634575.1). Lineage (GTDB taxonomy): Bacteria > Bacillota > Clostridia > Lachnospirales > Bianqueaceae > RUG760. The sequence continues at coordinate 15,013 of JAGBND010000098.1, read as the reverse complement.
GGGCATCCAGCCGTGACGGTCCAGAAAACGAGCGCCAAGACCAAGAGGCTTTTTCAAAAACAAAGGAATTTTCTGAAGCGCATCCATGCTTTCGGAAGAGGGATCCTTGCCTTCCTTGCGCACATAAGATACCTGACGGTAGATCTCATCATGAACCGAATGGATGGTGTCGGTTGGTTTGGAATGGATGAAAGCCAGACCTTCTTCGCCGTCATCGGAAAAAATCTTTTTGATGGTAAAAGCAGCAGAAACCTCGTTGCGCTGATATAAATGTTTGTTGACAATAAACCGGTTCATCTTCGGACGAAGCGTCAGGGTTTTGAGGGTGGCCGTGAGCACAGCCTGAAACAGGTTGTACTTATAGACCGGATCAGAGGCATTTTTCTCCTCCAGCCAGGCATCCAGCGTTGTCAGATCGATCATTTCCGAGATAAAGGCTTCGTTGTCGCACCGGTTCGGGTACATCAGCGGCATAATAAAATGCATGGAGTCGATATCTTTTGACAGGGTGCCGTCAGAACGGTCATATAAATGTTTCATAGGGTTGATTACCTTTCCAGATAATTATCCATGGCAGGTTTGAACCGAATCACATGGAAGGTGAAGATCTCAGCCACGATACCCACGGGAATAGCGGTGATTATATCGACGAACGAGTGCTGTTTGATAAAGGAGGTAGCCAGGCAGATGGATAAAATGAAGGGCACCAGGAATATCTTCCAGAGATTTAATTTAACGGACTTATAGGGCAGCTTATACTTGAACCAGACCGAGCCGATTCCAAGAGAGTAAGCAACATGCAGCGATGGGCATACCCCGGTGCTGGTATCAAATTTATATAAATTCTCGATTACCCAGGTAAAGATATTGTGCCGGGGAAATACATCAGGTCTCAGATCCTGTCTGGTGGGGAAGAAGATATAGCAGAGCATGGCGATCAGCTGGGTGATCATAATATAAGTCTGCAGCCGTTTAAAGCTGTCCACATCGTACAGGAAAAAGTAGAGCAATGAGAAGAAGCAAAGCGCATACCAAAGATAATATGGAACAACAAAGTATTCACAGAAGGGAATAATGTCATCCATAAAGCAGTGTACCGGAAAACATTTCTCAGCCGGAATCAGATTTTCCGTTACAAAGTACATGGTAAAATAAATGATCCATCCCACCAGGAGCTTTGCATGGGCAAATCTTGGATCATTCAGACGGGACAATCTGAAGTCCCGATAGTCATAGATGGGCTTTTTCAAAGAACAGGAGCCTCCGGTTTCATTTAGTAGTGCTCAGGGCGGTTCATGGGATAGTCTTTTTTGGGAATATTGCGATAGGGCACGACCCTGTGCGGCGGCATGGATTCGGCAAGATCCGTGATTTCCTCCATCAACGTCTCCTTGATATGCTGCCTCTCGCCCTTGAGAGGTTCATCGGGTTCGTATGCAATGGGTTTTCCAAATACGACGGTCTTTAATGCGGGCGCAATATAGAAAGGCACAAACTTCAGAGCCTTTCCGGTTCTGCGGTAATAGCGGTAAGCCAGGTCGATAAAGTGATCCTGAAAATCGTAGAGAATATGATTGTATTTTTTGTCGTATTCAGGATAGATCACCAGACTGTCGCCATTTTCCAGTTTCTCCATGGACTCCCGAAAGGTCTGGCGGATGCGCATGTCTCTGTATACAGGAACGGTTCTGGCATTGTTGAATATCACCACAGCGATAGGCGCAATCAAATAAGACAATGCTTTGAAGAAGGGATGCTGCCACTTCGGTTTCTGAGACCAGAAATCCTGAAAAGCATAGGCGGGAACCTCTTTCAGATGCATCATCTCAGCAATGCACCAGGTGTAGCGGGGAACAGGAAAATACAATTCCGCCACAATAGGGCCGTTCATCTGGGTATGGTTGCCCACAAAGATCGCCGGCTCATCCGGAATGTTTTCAAGTCCCTCGATTTTTGTTTTTGGATAGAAAACCCAGACCAAAAAACGGATAACTCGGTATAACAAGGCTTTCAGTTTAGTTTTCATTCAGCTTTCCATCGCTTTCTAAAGAACCCGGCTCATCCAGGAGCGTGGTGGGAGATTCGGACCCGGTCAGACGCTTATTTGCGGCGTTGTTTGCAGCTTCGTTGGTATCCAGGGATTTACCGAAAACATAGAACCGTTGATAGATAAACTCCGTCACAAAATTCAGCAGCATATTGACAATGGTTGCCAGATACTCGTTCCATCCCCAGTTCATGGTCATCACATGCTCCAGCCAGGTGGAAAGCGGGGTGAAAACAGCATAGTAGGCAGCCACCTTCAGCATGGCAATCGGAACATTGGCGGCGGATTTGAAGGTGTATTTCCGGTTCAGGGTGAAATTCCAAAGCACGGACAGCACCAGGGCGATCAGATAGCTGATGGCATAGGGCAGGTGCAGGAGTTCGTTAAGCAAAGTAAAGGTGCCGATCTGAATCAGGCCGGCACTTGCAGATATCAGGGCGAACTTAATGGCGCGAAGCAGCTCTTTCATAGGAACACAACCTTTGCATGTTTTTTTGCACAACAAAACATTATAGAGCTTTCAAGGTCTTTCGTCAAGCGATCCCGGCCAATCAATTTGGCGGGTTCGTTTAGAAGAATCCGTTAAATGGAGGGACCGGGACCGTTATTTTCCTATAATCTTCTCCCAAGGTCTGATCATATCTTGATGGGAGCTGCAAAGATTGGTATACTTTACTCTAAAAAACGGAGAAAAGAGCACATGCCCGGTGCGGTTACACAGGAAATGCCCAGCACCGCTGCTGCGGCGAGCTATGTTTCCGAGGCCAATGATAAGACCATTGCAGCCATCGCGGCTCCTGGCGCAGCAGAATTGTACGGGCTCACCGTGCTGGCTGAAAATGTGCAGATCACCGACACCAACAAGACACGTTTCTATGTGCTGGCAGCTTCCCGGCTGCAAACAGAAGGCCAGAGAAATGCTGTTTTTGCCGTAAGCTGTGAAGCCAATCAGATCGACGATATCATCGCCGAGATCCACAACACAGGCGCAGAGCTTGTTACGCTCCATGACAGACCGGAAGGCAGTCAGCTGGGAAGCTATCATTACATCATCGAAATAGAAAAGGAAACGGGCCTGACTGACAGCCTGATTGAAAAGATCGCCGCTATCCAGGACCTTCGATTCCTTGGGAGTTTTGATGTAGAAGAAAAGTAAATGGGAACACGGATGTTTAGTTTTTTACGGGAGAAACAGAAAGAACTTAAAACATCTTCTCATCAGCGAAAGCAGTATTTTTTAACAATTGGTATACCATGATTTAAATTTTTTCTGATAAGTAGGCCCTATTTTTATTGGTTCTGGATAACCAAGCAACGAAATCATTACCCGGCCGCTTCTATCTATTGAAACTTTTGAAATATAGTTTGTATTAATTATTGTATTTCGTGAAGTTGGCTGTAGTTCGATTATTCCGTCTGATTCTATTTTCCTGCAAAGTTCAGAGAACGGAAGAGAGGCTACCTTTATTTCCTTGGTATCCGGCTTGTGGATAATATATTCTTCATAGACATAAACTTTTATAAAAAGTATTTCGGACAAATCAAACGCACGCCCTGCCAGACCTTTTCTTCCGGGAAACACAAAAGATGTAGGACGATGAACTATTTTTTTAGAAGACAATACTTCAATAATCGACCGGACCAATTGGTCTGCCAAATAGCCTTTCGACACAAAGCCTACCACATTTGCCTTGAGTTGTAGTTGACGTTGATAATGAGATAAATGGCTAACTACTATAATTGGAATCAAGGGATCTATTTGGTCAATATAAAAAATGGCGCTCTCATTTGATAGGGTGAATTCCAGATCCAGCAGGATCAGCTGAACAGAATGTTGTTGAATGAAAGCCAGACCGGCCTTTATTTCTTGAAATGGAATCAGCTCATAATTGATCGTATCTTTTAATGGAAGTAAGGCATCTTGAATATGCTTAATGTCTTTTTCTTCATCCTCAATCAGTACGATATTGATCATACTCTATTCGCCTCCATGACATATTGAATAGTGTAACAGATGGTTTGTCTTTTGTCGTCATATTTTCCGAAAAAGTATACCTTGTGGGAAGACATGGTAAGAAGAATAGATGGAAGGCCTAGACCGCTGTGATCGGAAGAGGTTTTCGAGGAATTTCCGGAAATTAGGAAGTCATTGATATCGCCCGAAAACGAAGGAAGAGGATTTGAAATAGATATTTCATTTTTATTTGCATCGGCGTACAAGGAAATATTGATAAATCTGTCTGCCGAGTCTGGAAGAACCTCGTTGGCTTCTACGGCATTTGAAATCAGGTTTTCAATAGCAACAACCAGCTGATAGTCATCAATAGGAAAAGACGGTAAAATTTGCGTGGCTGTAAAAGAGAAGGAAATCTCCCTTTGAGTACACTGCATATATGCTCCATATAACAAAGCTTTGTATTGTATGTTACTAATAGCAAGAATCATTTCTAACAGTTCAGAAGATTCATCAAGTTCGGTGACATAAGAATCTATGGTTAACTTAAGATCATCTAAATTCGTAGCCGTTTGCACCATACTCTGAAGATGGTGAATATGGTGTTTATAATTATGATTTTCTATTTTAATTTCCTGTAAATACTTTTCAATAGATTGAAGATTTTCTTTGTAGATAACATTTTGCTTGTGTTCTTCGGAACGATAATATCGGATATCAAGAATCATACCAACAATAAAGAATGAAAAAAAGACCAACGATACTACGCCAGGAATATAAGACCATAGTCTGGACGCCTGAAGAATGTAAACCTGTATAAGAGCAGTCCAGATAACAAAACAGATTAATAATAATACGAAGCGCCGCTTTAAGAATGCCGTAATATCAAATGGAATCAAAGATTTGTTAATACCCAGATAGTACAAAAAGCTGATAAGTACCATAACAATATTTGACATAGTATCGCCACGAAAAGTGTGAAGCAAGTGCATGGGAAGAAATGTATTAAAAAGCATTTCCAAGGACATAGTGATAAATACAGAACAGACAGAGTATAAAAGACGTTCTCTGAAAGGAATCACTGAAAAAGAAAGGCACTGAGTTGCAATAAATAAGCCAATATTCAGAACCAATATATGAGGAATATCCAGACAGAAAAAAACAGATAAGCCTATAGAAATCGGAAGATAAATCCACACATAATGTTCCAGAATCCTAATGTGCGCAAATGAAGTAAACAATAGGTAAATGGTTAAGAATTCCAGTAATGTATTGATGATATCCCAGAGCATGATTTTTCTCTCTTTCAACCAATCAAAATTAAGAACACTATTAATTATATGCGAAAGAAGAAACTCTTTCAAGAAAAGGAATCAAAAGTGAATTGAGGAGTTCCCGCAATTCATCAGTTTCCTATTGAAGCAAATAATAGAAGAGATCTATAATTGAATTGTCCAAAGGAGGATGCTAATTAGTATTTGGAGAATCATCATGAGTGTATTTATCCGAGTGTTAAAGGTTGAATTATGGAAAGCTTTGCATAACCCAATGTTCTGGACGGCCATTCTTATAAGCGCCGGGCTTTCTGTATTGTCAAGTTTTGAAAGCTATCAAATGGTTCAAGAACTTAAGGAAAGGATTATACGTAGTCCGTTTCAGAATTATCAAGGTGCTTCGCTTTTCCTTTTTCTCCTCTGTGTCGCTGCAATTAATTCAAGCAGTCGATTGTTCATAGCTCTCTGGGCGATTTTGGCTGCGATCCCTTATGGCTGGAGTTTTTGCCGGGAAAAGAAGACTGGCAGTTATCTTCAAGAGATGATCCGTTCCGGAAGGACAAACTATTTTAGAGCGAAGTATATTGCGGTTTTTGTTTCAGGCGGTCTAACAACGGCACTTCCATTTTTACTCAATTTAATGGTTAATGCTCTTTTCTGCCCCTATGTATTACCTGACCCTGCAGCTGGAACTTATCCGGTCATGAACGGATGGTTTCTTTCGAAACTGTTTTACACACATCCTTGGAGCTGGGCCCTTATATGGATAGGAATGGCTTTTGTAATAGGTGGTGTGACAGCAGGCCTTTGTCTGGTTCCGGGAAGTACAATCCGGTTCGCAACCTTGGTAATCTTATTTCCGTATGCGCTTTTTTATCTACTAGATGTACTGCTAAATGCCTTCGTCTATAATCGAATGGTTGTATCAACCATGTTCTCGCCTGCATACCTGATTATGGCGGTACCACCTTCTGCTAATCCTCCATGGCTTGTGTTTACTGAAATAATAGTCATTTGCTTATTGGGGATCGCAGCAGGAAGATATTGGATTATCAGGCATGAGTTATAGACTAATCAAAAGAGATCTTAAGAGAATACTTAAAGTTAAGAACTTATGGATGTTCGTATTCTTTTTGATTTCTTCAGCACTATGTTATGGTAACGCAGCGATTCTTCAGATCTCTCCCTCCTGGCTGGACTATATTCTGGCAGTTTTTGCCGGAAGATACCCAGTAGAAGTGAACATTTCACAACCCTTTTCTGATTTACCGCCTTTACATTGGCTGGTGAGTGTAGAAGGAATTCTTTTCTTGAGTTTGGATTATCCTCTGGAAGATCTCTCGGGTGAAGGTATGCAGATTCTTCTGAGAGCGGGATCAAAGCGCAAATGGTACCTTTCAAAATGTGTGTGGAATGTTTGCAACTGCCTTGTGTATTTTCTGTTTATGCTTTTTTCCGGACTGATCTGGACACTATTCAGCAAAGGTATTCTTTCACTTAAGGATTATACGGATGTCTCGAATATGGTATATGAGTGGTCCATAGATCCGGACATTGTCACAATCCAGATGCTTTGGATAAGTGGTATTCTTATGCCATTTTTGACAGTGGCAGCATTAAACCTGTTTCAGATGAGTTTATGTTTATATACTAAACCGGTTTTTGCTTTCATGGTTACAACAGCAGCGCTGATTATCTCGGATTATTATGAATCGCCTTATTTCATTGGGAATCTGGGCATGGGAATAAGGGTATTGGCTTATCTTGAAAGTGGTTATTCGGTTATTCAACTGATGATCATTCCACTGGTTTGGGTATGTGTTAGTGTTGTAGCGGGCAGTATTCGCTGTCGTAGAATGGATATTTTGTCGCGTGAGGATTAGATAAATGGATATTCGATTGAATCATGTCACAAAAGTGATCCGGGATGTTATCATTCTTGATAATATTTCTTTACATCTTGCAAGTGGTCATATCTATGGACTTCAAGGGCCAAACGGTCATGGAAAGACCATGCTGCTTCGATTGATCGCCGGGCTCATCAAACCAACAGAAGGGATGATTTTATATAATGGGAAACCTTTGCCTAAAGGGCAGGACTTTCCAAAGTCTCTGGGCGTCATGATAGAAACACCAGCATTTTGGGAGAATTATACTGGAAAAAAGAATCTTGAACTTCTCGCAGAGATCAGAGGTTCTGTAACTGAGAAAGAGATCGACGAGATGCTTATAAAAGTAGGTTTGGATCCGAAGGATAAAAGAACTGTTCGACGTTATTCGTTGGGAATGAAGCAAAGACTGGGAATTGCAGCCGCACTGATGGAGTCTCCGGAACTGATTCTGCTTGATGAACCAACAAATGCGCTGGATGAAAATGGTATAGCTGATATCTGTCAGTTAATAAAGGAAGAAAAAACAAGAGGATCATTAATTGTTGTTGCCAGCCACGATGCGGATGTTCTGAAAGATCTTGCAGATATAACCTATATTATGAAAGAAGGAAGAATCCTGGATGAGGTAGAAAAATGAAGGGAAAACATATTATCCGGTTCTTTGTGGTCCTGGTGATTTTTTTACTCTGGCTGTGGCTGGTAAGAGACAACAATGCTCGTTGGAATGAAAGCATGGAAGGAAGGCGAATTGGGAAAGAGTACTCGATTGGAGAGATCGTTCCCCTTGGAGATAGTATTGTAAACATGCAGACACTCGAAGGGTGCTCTGTTAAAGTTTCTTCGTTTGAAATCGTAGACTACGATCGTTTTCTGGAGGAACATCATTTTGTGATCGAAAACCCGTATGAGATCTCATATGAAAAGCTGGGGATTGTTTATCTTACGATTGAGAGTGATGATGTAGATGTTGCAGGCTTTCCCTTATCCGGACTACGAATAACTTCCCTTGATTCTTGCCAATATATCGACCATGCTGTGTTATTTGCATGCAATCCTTTCTTAGAAGGGAAGCCTTCGGTTTCCCTCGAACATCATTCAAGCATCGATTTAATCCTGCCATTTGATTTGTTTTACGATTCACTTCAGGCCGATTGGAACCGATTAGATAAGATTTCTATATATCTGAGGATTACTTCAAATCCTGAAGTAATTAATATCAAGATCCAATAGGAGACAGAAAAAAGAGAGCCGTCCTTCTGGGACGGCTCTGTTCTTCTGGAGCGGCTGAAAAGAAGACAGATATTGATGTCTGAATTCTTACGGCTGAATATCAAATAGGTAAGCGGTATGATCAGACGTTTGGCGAAGAAAGCCTGTCGGATCCAGACTCAGATACAGGTCGGGCAGTAAATCTTCGTCCACAATCCAGGCCAGATGGACGGTTTTGGACTCGCCGGGCGCCAGCGTCAGATTGTTCCCGCCATCACCAAATTCACTGCGGACATCGCAGTAGCGCATCTCTTCATAACCATTACGGTATGTATCCGGTATGTTTGAATGAAGAATATAAGAGTAAGGACCGGAGGTGGGAGAAGTTCTGACACAGGTACTGTAAACGCCATCTTTGTCTTTTAGTGCAGGCAATGACCCAAAGAATCCCATCTGATGCAGGGTGTCTTCTCCGATATTTGTAAAGGTAACTGTTGCATAAAGCAGTTTTTGGGCTTTGGTCTCTGTAGCTACTACGGTATCGACTGTATCGACTCCATCACCCATCAGAACATAGGACAGTTCAGCATCAGAAAGTTTTCCGTCTTCGCCTGCCGCATCATCAAAATCGTCGGGTATATAGGCCGGATCCAGTGGAGACAGATCATCAAACAGCTCGATGCTATCGAGCCTTACAGAGACATTTTCATATTCCAGTTCTCCGTTTTCCTGGTTATAGCCCATCAGATTCGCCTCATAGGACTCGCCGATCTGGAAAACCTGAATATCGGCATTAGATGGGAATGAGGTTTCCTGCAGGGTATAAACTTCGATTTTACCGGCATTATCTTCGATCATATCACTCCAGGTCCATAGCTTTTCTCTTGGTATGAATTCATTGCTGCTTAGTTCAAAACGAACACCGCCTGCCACCTGAATGGCTTCCTCCAGTGAAACACCGTCTGTAAAGATCAGTTCCAGTACACGGTATTCCTCGGGAAACAGGAGATAAATGCGCTGGTTCCAGGGATTTCCCGTCAAAGAATCCATCAGGCGAAGATACACGGCCTGTCTTTCTCCGACCTGGATAATGCGGCTTTCTGCCACATTTCGGATCAGCAGCGCATCTTCTACAGAACCAGTGTCAAAGGCAATGCTGAAAAACGCAAAAGCGCGATGCTCCGGATCGGCATCATCATACAGATGATAACCATCCTTAGTCGACAGGCTCATTCCTTCCGGAATATAATCCATGAAACCTTCGGCAGCAGGAAATGGATCCGGCATGGTATATACGTTGGCTGCACTTTCATTGGTATCATTCTGCCCGGACACTTCAAAGGATACCTTGGTGCCGTAGCTGCCTTCGGGTTCTGCTGCGGGACGCTGGGAGAACCTGATGCCGGCAAAAACAGCGGTTGGAATCAGCAGGACGGCAGCGATCACAATCGCTGCAATGCGTTTCATATTTCCAATAGAGTGTTTTTTCTGCTTGGGGAAAAGGATGGTACGAGCTTGGGAACCCGTCTGTTCTTTTACGGTTTCCTCCACCATCCGGTGAAAGCTCTCCGGCGTCTTAGGAACAGCGTTTTTAAGTTCGTCTAATTGATTCATGAGATAGCCTCCTCTTGGTCTAATGATTGTCTCAGCTTTCCCCTGGCCCGGGCAAGCCTTTTTTGAACGGCGCCCTCGGATATTTCCATGATCTCTGAGACTTCTCTGACAGAAAAGCCATTGATATAGTAGAGGATCACCGGGATTCTCAGCTCGTCCGAAAGCATCGAAAGTGTCTTTTTGAGATCGGAATAATCTTTCGCAGCCGGAGCTTGCAGATTCTCAGTCTCCTCAGACTGGTCCAGCGAGATGATATTTCTGCTTTTTCTCAGCTGACTGTAACACTCATTGATGAGAATCCGGATCAGCCAGGTCTTGGCATACTTATCTTTTTTTAGGGTGTGGATGCCTGCGAACGCTTTGACAATGGCTTCCTGAACCGCATCCTCCACGTCCGCCTCCTGCCAGAGAATGGTCTTGGCGGTGGCGTAGAGCTGCCGTTCACTTTCCAGAATCAAAGCGCCTAGTTTTTCTTTGTTCAATCCTTCTCACCTCTTTTCATGCCGGCCGGGCATTTCGTTTACAAACATTAGACGCAGGAGGAGGGGATAATATCCCTTTCTAATTAAAAAGATCTAAGAGACAATTTGCTATGAGACAATTTGCTCGGAGCCATTTGTCTCAGAAAAAATAATGCCAGGGTGAACACATTGAGTTCTGTACATGCATGAATGAATTGACAGGACCTTGTGTTCGCCTTTTTTTCAACCACTGGTTGAACGCTGCCGATAAGGATTCGATTGCCTGCGTTTCTTTCTTCTGCTACAATTTAATTAGTTCAGGACCGAAGCAGAACACATAAGAGGAATCAGACAATGTCAAACATCATCGGAAAAAACATTCAGCTGCTGAGAAAGCATCTGTCGCTAAGCCAGAGCGATCTGGCAACAAAGCTGTGCATCAGCGTGCAGGCTGTCAGCAAATGGGAGACCGGCAAGGCCAACCCGGATATTTATCTGCTGCCGCAGATCGCAGAATGTCTGAAGGTTCCAGTGGAGACGCTGTTCGAGGCGCAGGGCGCGCCGGATGCGGCCCGTTCCTTCTGGAATCTTCCGGCCGTAGAGCACTGCATCAGGCAGCTGGAATACCTCGGATACAGGACAGAGAAACAGACAGCGGAGACGGAAAAGGAAAAACGCTACACCCTTACCTTTTCGCTGCCCAGGAAGGAACAGTTTCCGCTGATCTCCGTGCTCATTCCGGTTTATCAGGTGGAGCCTTATCTTAGAGCCTGCCTTGACTCGGTCTTCGCCCAGAGTTATCCGAACCTGGAAATCCTTCTGGTGGATGATGGTTCCACCGACGCCAGTCCGGTCATTTGTCAGGAATATATCGACCGCGGGACAATTCCTGTCCGATATTGGAGATATCCTCATCAGGGCGTTTCGGCAGCCCGGCAAAAACTGGTTCAGGAGGCCAGGGGCGATCTGTTTTTCTTCCTGGATGCCGATGATTATATCTATCCGAATGCGATTTTCCATTTATACCGATTAATGAAGGAGAATCATGCGGGCGCAGCCCAGTGCCGGATGGAGCGGGTGGAGGAGGTGGATTATCCGCCGCTGGATATGGACTCAGAGCGGATTTCTGTTTATCAGGGGGAGCTTTTGCTGGATCAGTTCAGCTGCGGCACCTCACCGGATGGATGCGAAGATCTGCTCAGGTGTATGCTGGCGGCTAAACTCTACAGAAAAGAGCTGCTGCAGCACGTTCAGTTTCCCATCGGGAAAATCCACGAGGATGAAGCGCTCATGCACCGCATACTCGGTGAATGCACGGCCGTTGTCTGCACATCGCTGCCCTTATACAGATACTATCAAAATCCCGACAGCCTGATGAAAAAGACCTTTTCTCACGCAAGATACGATGCCCTGGATGCCATCGCGGACCGCATCCAATATACCGAGCAGATGGGGCATCCCTTCGCGGCGCAGATGAACCGGCTGAGGCTATGCTTTGAATGCATCCGGATGATCCGGGAAACCAAAGCCAATATCGGGGAAAATGATCCGTGGATTCCCAAGCTGAGGATCCGTTATGAGGAAGCCCTGTCAGATCTGCTTCCGGAACCGCTGCTGCCGGAGGCGCTGACAGAGCTGCTGCAAAGCTGGAAAAACGATCCCTTCCGGGGAGAAAAACCAAGCTATTGGGAAACAGCCAGAAAACTGTATCACAAAAAATTCAGATCCCATGCAGACTAAAACCGAAGGAGAAAAACAGCGCCGGATCAGTCCCCTGGCGCGGTTTTATCAGACAGAGAGGCGTTTTCTGCCCGGCCTTGGGCTGATTGTACTAATGGCGGCATTATCCGGCCTTCTTACAGGCAGCGCCTCCCGCCTGTGGGGAGAGGCTGCCGATTTCGGCGTGGCAAGGCAGTTTGGTCAGATGTTTCGATGCGCCCTGCTGATGGCAGGGTTTTTATTCCTGGATGCTTTGAGGACATGGATTCTGTATGGGATGATCGGAAAAGTAACGGAAGGAATGATGCTGGATCTTCGCTGCCGGCTCTTCTCCAGCGTCACGGAGGCTGATTATTTGCATCTTGTGAAGTCTGCGGGGGCCGGCGATTTTATGACCCGCTTCAGCGGTGATCTGGAGCATGTGGGGAAATTCGCGGCCGGTGAAACAGGAGATTATCTGCAGCGCATCTTCAAAGCGGTGACGGCGGCATATCTCTGCATACAGCTTCAGCCGCTGCTTGCCCTCATCTATCTGATCCTTCTTCCGATCCTTGTTCTTTTCTCTCATCTTTTCTCCGGACCTTTGCAGGAAGCGTCCTCCCTTGCGCTTCGAAAAAACGGGGAAGCCCTGACCCTTGCCCATGAATCGCAGGTTCAATGGATCAGTGTACAGGCCTTTGGCCTGGAGCAGGCTATGGAAAAGCGTTATGCAGACCGGATCCATGAAGCTGCTCTTTTGCAGCTGCAGGTTGAGAAAAGAGCGGCTGTCATTAAAGGCGTCAAATACCTGACTACGACCCTGCAGCTGCTGGTGCTGTTTTTGGGAGGCGCTTTGCTGATCAGCCGTGGACAGATGAGCGCCGGAGAGCTTCTTAGTTTCATTGCGCTTAGCGCCTATATTTCCGAATGCGCCGACCGGATTGACCTGATGATGATTTCCTTTAGAAAAGCAAACGCTGCCTGCGGGCGGGTTTTCGAAGTGCTGGATCTGGATCAATGGCCTGAGAGGCAGCCAGCCATGCGGCTGCAGAGGAGATAGCCGATGATCAGTCATTTTCGTCCGGCCTTTGGCGCGGTAGTCCAGGCGGTGCGCTTTCTGGGCCCATACCGGAAAAAATATTATCTGGGGCTCGTTTTTAGTCTGCTGGAGCTGCTGGTTCTGTTTGCGGTTCCCTTTTTCAACCGACAGACTGTCCTTGCCATCAGCAGCGCAGATCCTGCTGGGCTGGTCCGCTTTACCGTGATCGGATCGCTGCTGCTTTTGCTTGCGGCGCCGTGGATTGTCGTCGGCAGATATCTCATGTCTGCGGCTGTTATAGAAGGAGCGGCCAGCTTAAAGAAGACCTTGTATCATCGCTTATTGACAAGGTCAAGACTGACAGCTGACTCTTCCGGTTTAGGGGATGATCTGGAAAAACTGAATCAGGATGCTGACCGAAGCGTTAAACTGCTCACTTCCTATGGGGTGACCTGTCTGATCCGGTTTGGGTTTACTTTTCCGGTTGCCCTGATCCTATTGGGCAGGCAGAACCTGCAGCTTGTGGTGTTTGCACTTTTATATGCACTGATTTCTCTGGCGCTTTCCATCCGGCTGAATCCCTATGTAAAAAAACTGGAAAAAGAGGCAAAGCAGGAAAGCATCCGATCTTCCGAACAGGTCATGGAAGCCGTCCGAGGCGCGCTTACCATCCGTGCATACAGCCTTCAGAACCATCTGCTCGATGCTTTTAAGAAGACCTGTGCCGGCATCCAAAAAAAGCGGGAACGCTTTCAGAGCGCTAGCGGCTTTACTTATGGAATCATTGATTTTTTCACATTCTCTGCCCAGGCAGCTGCTTTCGCGGCCGGAACGGCTGGTCTTCTGCTTTTTGATCCCAGCAGGCTTCAGGAGGCACAGACCATATCCGACCTGGTGTATCAGGCTTCTCTCGTCGGATTGATGGGAGACGCCATGCTGAGACTCAGCACATTTCTTTTGCTGGTTCAGCCCAGCCTGGTGTCTCTGGAACGGGTGGCGGAAGGACTGAGCATTTCAGGTGAACCGGATGAGGGGCCGGAGGAGGCTGAACTTATTGTACAGGAACAAGTTATGAATAACAATACGATGAATTCTGTGCCGGCCTGCGAACTTGATACAATCTGCTTCGGTTATGACAGCGGCAATATGATCCTGAAGGATTTTTCCATGACAGCTCAAAAAGGAGAAAGAATCGCGGTGCTGGGCCCCTCCGGTAGGGGAAAAACCACCATTCTTCATCTTCTGGAGAGGCTGCTTGTGCCGCAGTCGGGCAGCATCCGCATCTGGGGAAATGAGCAGAATACTTATTCTCTCAGAGAGCTGCGCGGATGTTTTGCCTTTGTGCCTCAATCTGCAGAGCTTTTTGAGGGCACCGTCCGGGAAAATGTCCGTTACGGCTATCTGGAAAGTGATGAGCAAACGATTCGCCAAGCCCTTCAGATGGCAGGCGTGCTGGAGGAAATAGAGAGCAGGCCTGATGGGTTAGATACATCCTTAGGGACCGGCGGGGAAGGACTCTCGGGCGGTCAAAGACAGCGGATTGCCATCGCAAGGGCGCTGGTAAGAATCCTGGCGCAGCCTGAAAAACCGATGATCCTTTTGATGGATGAGCCTACCTCGGCGCTGGACAGGGACAGTGAAGAGGGAATTTTACAGATTATTGAACAGCTGCCCCGCAGCGTGACCCTGATTGCCGTGACGCATAGCGAGAGGTTCTCAGGCAGGATGGACCGGGTAATCCGGCTGCTGTGAATCGATTCAACTCTTACGGCTGATTTTCCTACCCAAAAGCGAAGGATCAACACAGGGCAACACAGGGGACGGT
>JAGBND010000012.1 GCA_017634575.1 Bacillota bacterium | reverse complement strand
GGACAGCGCCATTACCGATGCCAGAATAACACTCAACAGTTTCTTCATTGCATTTCCTCCTTTTTTGCCTTTCCACTGGTTCATATATCCGTGCGGTTTGCACAAAAATACCGTATTCACTGTGCGACGATCACTTCCACGCCGTTCTTTTTCAGCAGTGTCATATACTCCTTCGGCGGCTTTTTATCGGTGATCAGGATATCGATCTTTCCCAGCTCCACCGCCTGGAATGTCTGGATGACGCCGAATTTGCTGGAATCCATCAGAAGCACCCTTGTCTTTGCATGCTCCAGCATGACGCGCTTTAATGCGGCCTCGTCTCCGGTGTACTCCGTGACGCCGCGCTTCACGTGCAGGCCTGCCGCGCTCAAAAACGCATACTTGCAGTTAATGCCTTCATAGAATTCTTCCGCCTTGCGGCCGATCATGATCTTGTACTGGTCAAACAGCTCGCCGCCGGACAGATGAATCGTCGCATTGATTCTCTGCTGCATGGAAGCAATGAGCAGATAGGAAGTTACGATTGTGATGGGACGCTGCACAAGCAGCCTTGACAGTTCCAGAATTGTCGTCCCGCAGTCCAGGATCACTGCATCCCCGTCTCCGACGAGAGATGCGGCCTTCGCCGCGATGCGCCTCTTTGCCTGCGTCATGCTGGACGCGCGCACATTGGTGGCCTGCTGCAGGAGAGGGAGGTCCGACGCGCGCACACCGCCGAAGTAGCGCTGCACGACACCTTCCGCCTCCATCTTTGCCAGATCCCTCCTGATGGTCATCTCGCTGACCTTCAGGCCGTCTGACAGATCGCGGACAGACAGTGTGGGGGTTCCCTTGAGTGCGGTGAGGATCTCTTCTCTGCGTTTTACGTACATGTTAACCGCTCCTGTCCCGCGCCGCGGCTGCGGCGGGTGTTAAAGTTCGTTAAGTTAACATTTTCGATCACGCAAACATCATAGTCTCACACCGGCAGGAAGTAAATGCACACGGAAGTAGAAAAAACGAGGTGATTTTTGTGAGATTTCGTCAGAACGTACATTCCGAAAAAAAGCACCTGTGCGCCGCAGGCGGGCACAGGTGCCGGATGTTCAGGCGTATCAGAGCAGGTTTTCCGCTCCCGGTTTACAGGGCAAAGCTCCCGTTGATATCCTTGTTCACCACAAAGTATACACGATCTTCCTCCGTGTTGATGTAAAGCCGGATGTCCTTTGCCGTTGCGGGATCGATCTGCATATCATATTTCATGATGTCCTTCACGGTCTGCACGAGAGACTCCCTGTCCCATTCCCTGTCCTGATACTGGACATAGACGCTGACCTTTGCCGCTGCCTCTTTTGCCGCCGGTGCTGCTACGGCGGTCGCCTTCTTAGCGGGCGCTGCCTTTACTGCTTTCTTCGGCGCGGGCTTTTTGACCGACGCTTTTACGGCCGCCTTGGCCGCTGTTGCCTTTTTTTCTGCCATGATAATTTTTCCTTTCCGCCGGCATCAGCCGGCTCTCCTCTTATTCTTTAACGCACGCTTCCAACTCTAGCACGCCCGTCCGTCAAAAGTCAAACCGCGGGAAACAGTCCGCGGAGCGTAAGCATGACCGTCCGGATTCCGTTTTCATCATATTCCGGCTTCTGTGTCCAGAAGAAGAAAAAGTAAATCACTACGATGCATCCGAGAACGATCCGGTAGATTCCGAACGGCACAAAATTGTGCCGCTTGATAAACTCAAGAAGCACGCGAATCACCACGACAGAAACCGCAAAAGCCACCAGCATGCCCACCAGTAGCAGGAACCACTCCTTCGCGGAGTAGCCCAGGCCGTTTTTGAACAGTTTCAGAATGCTTGCGCCAAACATGACGGGAATTGCCAGCATAAACGTAAACTCTGCTGCCGCGCGGCGCGAAACGCCGAGCAAAAGACTCCCGATGATCGTGGCGCCGGAACGGGACGTTCCAGGGAAAATGGCGGCGATGACCTGGAACAGACCGATCTTGAATGCCGTCAGATAATCGATCTCATCGACACTGCGGATCGTCGGTCGGATGTCCATCCTGGTCTCCACATAAATGAAGGCTGCACCGACCAGAATCAGCATCAGAGAAACGCAGCCCCAGTTATAAAAGTGCGCATCGACCCAGTCGTCCAGCAGAAGTCCTACGACAACTGCGGGAATGCATGCAATGATGATCTTGATCCACAGATCAATGATGTTTTTGTCGACCGTGATCTTTCTGCCCTTTGTCCTCCCGTATTCGTTCTTGTCCTCCGCGTAGTACAGCGGCCAGATGCGGTGCCAGTACAGAGCAACGACAGCAAGGATCGCCCCCAGCTGAATCACGACCAGAAATGTATTCATAAAGTTCGTCGACACCTTCAGCTCCATGATCTCATTCAGAATGATCATGTGTCCGGTGCTGCTGATCGGAAGCCACTCCGTCACACCCTCGACGATACCGAAGATGATTGCCTTTATGAAATCCGCCATCTTGCAGTCCTCCTCATGATGCTAGATATCTTCATAATTCTTAATAGAATATTATAGCATAAAAGAAGGCCGTTCACCGTCTCAAGATGTTTTTCGTACAGTCCTGACCAGCTTCATCAGGATAGGCCGCAGGACGACAATTATGACAATTGCCATGATCGCGGCTGAAATCGGGCGGTTGAAAAAGATCGCAAAGCTGTTGTTGGACAATATCAGAGACTGGCGGAGATTCTTTTCAAACAAATTTCCCAGCACCAGCGACAGTACAAAAGGAGCTGCCGGATATTGCATTTTTTTCATCAAATATCCGAGCACACCGAAAAAGATTGTAAGTCCGACATTAAACAGGCTATTCTCCAGACTGAACGCGCCAATGAAAATAAAAGCCATCACGACTGCGTTCAAAAGGTCAATCGGTATCTGAAGAATCTTGACCATGTAAATTGCCGTCAACATACAGAGCAGAAAAATCGCAAAATTGCCGACATACATGCTGGCAGTAAGTCCCCAGATAAAATCCTTGTTATTCTGGAACATCAGAGGACCCGGTGTCATCGAGAACATCATAAGTGCTCCCATCATAACTGCCGTTGCACCGCTTCCGGGGACGCCAAGCGTCAGCATCGGAACCATTGCGCCAATGGATGCCGCATTATTTGCCGACTCACAACATGCAATTCCTTCCGGAACACCCGTTCCGAACTCTTCACCACGAGGGGACGTTCTCTTATTCAATCCATATGACAGGAAGGATGCGATTGTTGCCCCGGCGCCCGGCAGCATTCCGATAAAGAAACCGATCAGGGAACCGCTTCCGATAGAAGGCGCAAGGTACTTCCATTCGTTTTTTCTTGGGAACATTTTACTGAGCTTGACATCTTCTTTTGAAATGCCCATATCCCCATATCCATCTTTAATACTGTTGTTTACAATCTCCGCGATACCAAAAAGCCCCATCGCAGCACACACGAAGTCGATTCCGTCAATCAAGTGCACCTGATGAAACGTATAGCGGAATGTCCCGGCGACAAGATCGGCTCCCACACAGGAAAAAGCCAGTCCCAGCGCGGCAGAAATGTACCCCTTGATCGGATTATCTCCTGTAAGCGCAGAGACCATCGTCAGCCCCATCAGCATCAGTGCAAAATATTCCGGCGGTCCGAACGTCAGCGTATAGCGTGCAAGGGCAGGCGCCAGGAAGGTAAAAAGAATAATGCACAGTGTTCCGCCAATAAAACTCGAGAGGAAAGATGTGCCGAGTGCGGCGCCGGGTCTCTTCTGCTGCTTATTCATCGGATATCCGTCGAACGTTGTTGCCACTGCGGCAGAATCCCCTGGAATACCTAGAAGAATTGCAGTAATTCCTCCTCCGTACATACATCCGTAATACATGCCGCATAGCATGATGATTCCTGATGTCGGGTTCATTCCGAACGTCAGCGGAAGCAGGATCGCAGTCCCCGCAGATGGACCGAGGCCGGGAAGCGCCCCTACGATTGCTCCGCTGGCAGCTCCAATAAAACAATAAAGCAGGTTCATAGGCTGAAGCGCAACCGACAAACCATATAACAGATCCGTGAGCGTATTCATACATCACTCCTATCTCAAAGCACTTAATCAGATATCAATAAACAGTGTTGGAACCGGCACGCGCAGGAGTACCGCAAAAATCAGGAATATTATTGCAGTTGTAAGCAGTGCTACAATCAATGCGCGCTTGAAGGTACTCTTTCTGGCAAAAAGAATCATTGTCAGAATCATGAAAAAGAGCGGAATGACAAGTCCGAGGAACTTTGATGCAAACACCGCGCAGCAAAGACATGCAATATACATAACACAGTTTTTAAGCGACTCGCGTGGAAATATCGGCTTATTCGTCTCATTCGCCGTTTCTTTCGATTCCTGTGTCTTATCCACCGCAAAGCTCTGCAGCAGAAGGATTACCGACAATAAGAGCAGCAGGAGCCCCACAATAAAAGGCACGAGGCCGGCGCCAGTCTGGCCGTTTTTGTTAAAGAGACCATATGAATAAGCCTGTACAGTGAAGTAAACACTGAACAAAATTAATATGATCCCTGTGATTCTATCTGCTTTTTTCATAACGAATCCTCATATGTTTTGTAAGACACGACGGGCAGGAGAGAACTATCCTCCCCTGCCCATTCTTGCTGAATCAGATCAATTCAGGCCGTCCGTGATGGCTGCGCGATCAGACGCCCATCTCAATCGCTTCGTCGAGCAGGGGCTTAAAGATCTCACCGATGTGAACGTATTCTTCCTTCCACTCATCAACCGGCGTGAAGTGAGGATTGAGCGCGTTATCTTTAAGATACTGCTTAAATTCCGGCGTCTCATATACCTGTGCGAAAATATCACTCCAATAATGCTGTGCCTCTTCCGACATATCCGGCGCTGCCGCAATATGTCTTTCCTGCACCAGTTCTACATCATAGCCGAGTTCAAGCATCGTCGGAACATCCGGAAGTTCCGGAAGGCGTTCGCCGGAAGCAACTGCAAGTACCCTGATATCTCCAGATTGAATCTGCTGTTCAATTTCGCCGTAGTTCGTCCAGGTAGCTGTCACATGTCCGCCCATGACCGCAATGACTGCCTCTCCGCCGGAATCATAAGGGACATATTTTGTCTTTGCGCCCGTCGCCTTCTGGAACGCGATCGAAAGCAGACCACCTTCAGAAGTAATGGAGGAGCCGCAGAAGGAGATCTTGTCGTCCTCGGATTTCGCATCCTCAATGAACTCTTCGATTGTGTTATAAGGCGTGCCGCCTCCAACCGCAAGGACAACGACATCCTGAGACATCTCTACAAGGGGCGTGAAATCTGTATACTTATAGTCTGCTTTGCCTGAAAGCGGTGTTGTCCAAAGCGCCGTACTCGCAAACAGAATTAAGTTGTCGTTGCCTCTCTGACCGAGAACATAACCACCCGCGATAGCGCCTGACGCACCGCCCTTATTCTCGACTGTAAATGTTGTTCCATTGCAGAAATCATACTGATTGATGATTTCAACAACCTTACGCGCAAAGATATCCGTGCCGCCGCCTGCTGCGTTCGGAACGATGACTTCCACCTTTTTGGCGGGCGTGAAGGCAGGTGCCTCGGCTTCTGCAGGTGCCTCTTCTGATGCCGCTTCCGGAGCAGCCGCACTCTCTGCGGGGGCCGCCTCAGAAGCAGCAGGAGCCGCAGCAGGAGCTGCTGTCTGTGCGCAGCCGATCAGTGCGCCCATACAAAGTGTCCCAACGAGTAACATGCTAAGAATCCGTCTCATAATTCCTCCTCCCTTTGAAAACCGTTGCTTACGCAATCACTTTCCTGCTTCTATACAGCCGATTCCTTTACTTCTTCATGGTTCAGCTTTGCCGCGCCCTCTTTCAGAATCCTTTCGACTCTGTCAAGATTCGCTATGGCACAATAACAGTAACGGCAGACTTCCTTAGCTGCCTTGTGTGCATCGAATCCATCCGCAACTCTCTGCATGTAATATCTGACAAGATGCTGTGAAATCATGCCATGGCCACACTGCGTGGTAATGGCAAGGATTTCAGGTTCCGGAAGCAGCTCCTTTTTCCCCCATATGCCCAACGGGAAATTGACAGTATGCGGAACAAACCCCAATTCGTCTGCGATTGACTTCGTCTCCGTATATACTCCGCTGATAACAGTAGACAGCCCCACCTTCTTGTCAATCAGCTCCTTCACGACATCCCGGACAGTATCTCTGTCACAGAAAACCCCATTGAAGGTTGAAACATAATCCTTCGCTCCTGCAATGATCTCTTCTTTTGTCTGATTACACAGATTGCCCACTTTCATGCCGCCGAGATTGACCGGATTGTGCTCTGCGCAGATGGTCAGGTGCTCCTTAATTTTGGGACCGGACCCGACATCATTCACGCCTTTGGAAGCCATTGCCATGACCACAAAGTCTTTTTTCAGTCCTTCTTTCGTTCCGAAACGGTGTGATGAATGCGTCATATCCTTCTTCCTTTCTCATTCTGTTTGCGCACAGGGATCTGCTCAGACTCTTCCCAGGCCAAGGTTTGTCTTGCAGTTCGGGGAAACATACAAGCCCATTCTCCGCACCACATCCAATGCAGGAATGGAACCATCCGGCTGAACCCTGCTGATCAGGTCAACACTGCAAACCGTCTCAAGTTCCGGTTCAACCTCCTTAAGAAGATTTAGCGCACACTCAAGCTGCTCCTCCGGAATAGTGATCTCTACTATACCGGAAAGCACTTTTTCATTAAGAACATCCTCACGGATATGCTTCGCCTCATCAATAAACAGCGCTTCAACCGGATTCTTTTCTTCGAAAACGACGCCCGGGATCTTTGCAAATGCCATGGCAACCTTTTCAAAGTCACGGAACCTTGCGCCGGTACCCGGTCTGCCGAGTTCTACACCAATACCAAGTCTTCCAAACTGGAAACGGTTTGTTACATCGTTTGTCTTCATCTCTTCAGTGCCGCGCCCTGTAACACCAGTCTTGTGTGTACATCTTGGATTGCTGTACTCTGCGCGCAGCACACGGGGCCAGGGGAATGACTCCGGCTGGGAGATGGCACCAACAGGACAAATAGGGTTTTCAGAGCACATGCCGCACTCTACACATTCGTCCTGATTAACAACAGCTTTTTTGTCCTGCAGTGAAATCGCACCCATTGGACAATAATGAGTACAAGTGCCACAGCCAACACATAGATCTTCATTTACAAGAGACATGTCTCCTCCTTTTGAATGCTGATATTGTGCTGATTGCTGAAACAACGTATTTGCTGGCGATCAATAGCTGAAAGTATTAGAAAGTCCGGACTATAATTTTATAATAAGCATGTTTTTCCCAGAACTCTAATACATAGTTAGTAGAATTAGCGTATAATTAATTTATAACTATTTATGTATTTGTTAACTATGTGGGGAAAATCGTATATGAATTTGTTACATTTGCGCTATTTTCAATCCGTCGCAGAAGAGTCGAGCATAACGCGTGCGGCCGAGAAGCTCAATATATCTGAACCCTCTTTATCCATTACGATCTCCCGACTCGAAAAAGAAATCGGCGTACCGCTATTTGAGCGGGTCGGAAGAAATATCCGTCTGAGCAAGCATGGACGAATCTTTTACGATCATGTATCTAAAGGGCTCTACTCTATTGATACCGGCGTGGCTGCAATCCGCAACAATTATCAACGGGGACAGAACACTTTTACCGTTCATACTACTGCGATGGCTCTGGTCAGTAATTTTGTTCTGGACTATATTGCAAAGAATCCAAAATACTATTTGAATGTCCGTCCGATTGCCGTC
>JAGBND010000011.1 GCA_017634575.1 Bacillota bacterium | reverse complement strand
TGGATGAATATAATGAAGTGAAAATTGTCGGCATTGAAGGCGTGGTGGAGTCCATCAGGGTTTCCCCGGGCGACAAAGTGGAAGCAGGCGATACCCTGTTTCGCACCACTGCCTCCGGCGGCTCCGCCCGGCTGCAGATGCTTCTTTTAAAGCGCGCAGAATATGAAGAGACATTGCAGACCTTGTTCCGGCTGTCTTCTTCGGCGCCTTCAAAAGGCATGCTCTATGCAGTTTCTTCCGGCAGAATCGGAAATCTGAATAAAGATTTGCTCCTCAGTCCCGACGAAGAAAAATCGGGTGCTTTGCCTGCCGATCTTGTGGCATCAGCCCTCCCTATAAAAGAAGAGGGATGGCTGGGAGATGCCTTCATGGGCGCCGGAGGGTCCAATTGGTCATCCAATATCCAGTTTGAGGAAGAGCCTTCCGATACCGTTTTCCCGGATGCCTCCCTGCTGGAGCTCTTTACCATGCTTTCTACCGGTGACTATACCGGTTATGCCGGCATCGTTTCCAAAGGCGGCGCATCCCCCATGGTGCTGCTGAATCCCGCAGGCCTTGCCCTGAACGATCCTTCCGCGCTCGCTTCTCTGGGAAACCTTCCCTCCGGCCAGGTTCCGTCATCGGAGCTCTTTACCAAGGCGGTGCAGATCCCTGCGGATATGCCGGTTATGGTATTGGAGAATGCGCAGATCAGCCGGGGCGAACTGTCGGATGCAAAAGAAGGCGATTATCTGGTTCTGCTGGAAGAGAATCCATCAGGCCGTTATGTCCTGATGCTGCTGGTAAAAGCTCCCGCAGAGCCCCAGACGCCCGCTGAAGGGGAGGATTCCTCCTCCCAGACGCCGCAGATTCCGGATATCAGCAGCCTGCCCGGATTGCCGGAAGGAATAGACATCAGCCAGCTGACGCCGGAGCAGCTTTCCCAGCTTAGCCAGCTGACGCCGGAACAGCTCTTAGCCCTTGCCCAGCTGCTGAATCCATCCGGAGGTTCTGAGAGCGCGCCGTCTCAGGCGGGGGAGACAACACCGGGCGCGCCGGATCTTGCCGGTTTGCCCGAGGGGATGGATCTTAGCCAGTTCACGCCGGAACAGCTCGCCCAGCTTTCACAGCTGATGAACGCCTATGGCGCAGCGGGCAGCGTGCCGGATCTTAGCGGTTACAGCATTCCGGATCTGTCCGCCTACGCAGGCATGCTGTCCGGACTGGATTTTTCCGGAATGGATCTGTCCGGCATGGACGCATCCCAGGAGGAGGCCGATCAAACCTATCAGATTCAGGACCAGCCCCTTCTTACCATTACGCCCCTTAACTGGATGCAGCTGGATATTCAGATTGACGAACAGGACGTCGCGCTGGTTGCACCGGGGCAGCGGGTGGAGGTGATCATCGAAGCCTTAAAAAATACCTGGGATGAAAGCGCTGAGCCTGAAACACAGCCGGAAGATTCTCTGGACCGGATCCGTACCTTTGAGGGAATGGTGCGGAGCATCTCAACCAAAGGAACAAACAACGGCGGAAGCAGTAAATATACGGTTTCCATTGCGGTTCCGCATACCGAGGAAATGCTGGCCGGCATGAACGCTTCCGTAAAGCTGGTTACCAATTCTCTGGATAACCTTCTGCTTGTACCTATTGAAGCTCTGGAGGACGCGGGAGGAACCCTGGTGGTGTATACCGCTTATGATCAGAAAACGGATACCCTCCTTTCCCCGGTTCCGGTGGAAATCGGCGTTTCCGATGCCTCGTATGTCCAGATTACATCAGGTCTTGAGGAAGGCATGCCTTATTTCTACCGGGAGATTGTTCCGGAGGAGACCGCAGAAGAACCGTAAAAGCCCTTCTTAACAGTTTTGACAAGAATATCGGAGATTCAGCGGCGATATCTTACAGGAATTTGACTTGAAAAAGAAAAAGCACCGTCTTATAATAGATGGTGCTTTTTAAATTTGCTTTAAAAACAAAAGGAGATTTGATATGGCCATAGCACTGAGGCCCCGCCATGCCAGGGAAACCAACATGACAGAGGGGAGTATCAGCCGGCATCTGATCGATTTCGCGATGCCGCTTCTGATCGGCAATATTTTCCAGCAGCTGTACAATACGGTGGATACCTGGGTGGTAGGAAACTATGTCAGCAACGAAGCCTTTTCGGCTGTCGGCACGGTAGGTCCGATTATTAATATGCTGATCGGCATTTTCATGGGTCTGGCCTCAGGCGCAGGTGTGGTTATTTCTCAGTATTTCGGCGCCAAAAGAGACGAAGAGGTTGCCAATACCGTTCACACCTCCATGATGATGACCATCATTCTGGCTGTGGTCTTTACCTTTCTGGGCATCTTTATTGCGCCGGCCATGCTGCGCATGATGAAAACCCCGGACAATGTGTTCCCGGAATCTCTGGCCTATCTGCGCATCTATTTCGGCGGCATCGTCGGCCTGATGGTCTACAACATGGGCGCCGGCATTCTGCGGGCGGTGGGCGACTCCCAGCGGCCTTTCTATTTTCTGATTGTTTCAGCCGTGATCAATACCATTCTTGATCTGGTGTTTGTGCTGACTTTTCACATGGGGGTGGAGGGCGTTGCCTGGGCCACGGTAATCGCGCAGATTATTTCGGCGGTGCTGACCATGGTGGTGCTGATGCGTTCCCATTCCTCCATTCGGGTGGAGCTCGGGCTGCTGAAGATCCACATGGATGAGATGAAGAAAATCATCCGCGTGGGCATCCCGGCGGCGGTCCAGATGGCCATTACCTCCTTCTCCAATATTTTTGTTCAGTCCTATATCAACTATTTTGGCGCAGACTGCATGTCCGGGTGGACAGCCTATGCCAAGATCGACCAGCTGATTCTGCTGCCCATGCAGTCTCTGGCTTTGTCCTCCACCACCTTTGTGGGCCAGAATCTCGGCGCAAATCTGCCGGAGCGGGCCGCAAAGGGTATCCGCATCAGTCTGCTGCTGTCTGTTATTGCCACCATCGTCCTGATGATCCCTGTGCTGATTTTTGCAAGGCCTCTGGTGGGCTTCTTTAATGCAAAGCCTGAAGTGGTGGAGTATGGCGCCACCCTCCTGATGTGGATGTCGCCTTTTTATGTGCTCTGCTGCGTCAACCAGATCTACGCCGGAGCCCTTCGCGGGGCCGGCAACTCCAAGGCTCCGATGATCATTATGCTGATGAGCTTTGTGGTTTTCAGACAGATCTATCTGTATGTCATGGCCAATTATATTTCCAACGAGATCATTCCCATTGCCATGGGCTATCCCGCCGGCTGGCTTGTCTGTTCGGCGGCTACGCTGATTTATTACCGGCATACGTCGCTGACGGCAACAAGGCTCGTGGAATAAAATTCGTCGCCCGCAGAAGGTCTCTGCTATTTGCACAGGGGACGGTTCTGTGTGTTTTGCTGCTGCTGATATTCGGAGGGAGAGAGGCCGTATTCTTTTTTGAAGGCTCTGTAGAAGCTGGAGTAGTCGCCGAAGCCGCTGGAGAGATAGGCCTGGGTGACGGGGGTGCCGGTTCGGATGAGGTTTCTTCCGATCTGCAGGCGCTTTTTGATGACATATTGGTGGATGGAAAAGCCGGTGGTTTCCTGAAACAGATGGGCGATGTAGAACTTGGATACGTAAAACGCGCTTGCCAGATTCTCCAGACTTAGATCTTCATCCAGGTGGGCGTCGATGTACTGGACGAGGGATTGATAGAGGCTGGTGCCTTCGGAATGAATCGACTTGTCATTTTCGTATACCATTCGGTTGAGGCAAAGCAGCAGATCGCCTATCAGAAGCTCGACGCGGCTCAGGCGCCCGAAACGGTCCTGATGGATTTCATCCAGCAGGGTGAACAGCCGGGAGCGAAGCTCGTTGTAGGAAATCAGGTCAAAGTGATAAACATAGGTGTGGGTGGTGATGGTCTTCTGCAGGAGATAAACGTAATCCGGCGAGTTCCTCATGAGCTCTGAAACATAGTCCCGGCTGATCCATAGAACAAAGCGGCGATAGGGAACCGATGGATCTTTGACCCTTGCCCGGTGCCGGATGCCGGGGGGGATCACCACCAGATCGCCTTCTTTCAGCGGATAGGCGTTTTCTTCGATTTCCATGGACACGCTGCCTTCGGAGAAAAAATAAAATTCATAGTAGTCATGGCTATGGACGCCGACGCTTTGAAAATTAAGATCGGAGTAATAAAAGACTTCAAAATCTTCGGAAAGCATGTGCTGTCTGGTATTAAATGCAGAGCGAAGATGGTTTTTCATGAAAGCCTCCGTTTCGGCTTTTGGCAGTATTTACCGGGCATGATGAATCATATCATATATAAACGATAAAGGAATCTAAAAAAAGGACAGGAGAAGCATAGCATGTTTCCCTGTCCTTTTTCAAGTATTTATTGAATCAAGGTGGCTGTTCCGTTACGAGCCAGGTATTTATTGAATCAATGCATCGGTTCAGGACCGGGAAAAAACCGTGTTTCGGAAGGGCTTCAGGCAAGAGCGCAACTTTTGCAATGTGCGCCACAAAAGGGGCAATGGATAGAAAACAGAAAATCTGATATACTAATTACAGAATTTGAAACCTGACCGAGTTCGTGATGCAGCGGTTCAGGGAAAGGAGTTTAATTATGGAAATGACATTACGCTGGTACGGCACCGGATTTGATACGGTTACACTGCAGCAGATCCGGCAGATTCCCGGAGTAACAGGCGTTATCACCACACTGTATGACACCCAGCCCGGCGAGGTCTGGAGCAGGGAAAGAATCCGCGCCCTCAAGGCCGAGGTAGAGGCAGCTGGGCTGAATCTTTCCGGTATCGAAAGTGTTAACGTGCACGATGCCATCAAAACCGGCGCCCCGGAGAGAGAACAGTATATTGCCAACTATATCGAAACCCTGGAGAACCTTGGCCAGGAAGATATTCATCTGGTATGCTACAACTTCATGCCTGTTTTCGACTGGACCCGTACCGAGCTGGCCAGAAAAAGACCGGACGGCTCCACCGTGCTGGCTTATACCCAGAAGGCTGTGGATGCGCTGGATCCCGAAAAGATGTTTGACTCCATCGCAGGGGATATGAACGGCACGGTAATGCCAGGCTGGGAGCCTGAGCGCATGGCGAAGGTTAAGGAACTCTTCGAGCTGTATAAAGACATCGACGATGAGAAGCTGTTTGCCAACCTGGTTTATTTCCTGGAGAAGATTATGCCGGTCTGCAACAAGTATGACATCAAGATGGCTATTCATCCGGACGATCCCGCCTGGTCTGTTTTCGGCCTTCCAAGAATCATTATCAACAAGCAGAACATCCTGCGCCTGATGAATGCGGTGGACGATGTGCATAACGGCGTAACCTTCTGCTCCGGTTCCTACGGAACCTCTCTGGCCAATGACCTGCCGGATATGATCCGTTCTTTGAAGGGCAGAATCCATTTCGCCCATGTGCGCAACCTGAAGTTCAATGCGCCTGACGACTTTGAAGAAGCAGCCCATCTGTCCAGCGACGGCACCTTCGATATGTATGAGATTATGAAGGCGCTTTATGAGATCGGTTTTGACGGCCCGATTCGTCCGGACCACGGCCGCATGATCTGGGGAGAGGTTGCCATGCCCGGCTACGGTCTGTATGACCGCGCCCTTGGCGCCACCTATCTGAATGGTCTGTGGGAGGCAATCGAGAAATCCCACACCAGAGGCGTTTAATCCATAAGACGACACAAGCCTCCGGGTGAGGAGCAGGCGGCTCCGATATGGAAAACAAACCGGAGGCATCTTATCATACTGAATAAGGAGATTTATCACCATGAATGCGAATGTTTTGAATACAGATCTGTCTGGCAAGGTTGCGGTGGTTACAGGCGCAGGCGGCGTTCTTTGCTCTTATTTCGCCAAGGTTCTGGCCAGAGCCGGCGCTAAGGTAGCGCTGCTTGACTTAAACTATGAAGCGGCTCACCAGTTTGCCAAAGAAATCGAGGAAGAGGGCGGCGTCGCCAAGGCCTATGCCTGCAATGTGCTGGATAAGGATGTCTGCATGGAAGTAGCCGAGCAGGTTAAAAATGACCTGGGACCCTGCGATATTCTGCTGAACGGCGCCGGCGGAAACAGCCCCCGCGCTACCACGGATAAAGAATATTTTGAGCTTGGCGATATCGAAGGCGATACCAAGAGCTTTTTCGATCTGGACAAATCCGGCGTGGAATTTGTCTTCAATTTGAACTTCATCGGTTCGCTGATTCCCACCCAGGCCTTTGCCGCTCAGATGGTAGGCCGTGAAGGCTGCAATATCCTGAACGTCAGCTCCATGAACGCCTACACACCCCTGACGAAAATCCCGGCCTATTCCGGCGCCAAGGCTGCTGTCACCAACTTTACCCAGTGGCTGGCCGTCCATTTCTCCAAGGTAGGCATCCGCGTTAACGCCATTGCTCCCGGCTTCTTCTCCACCAAACAGAATGCCGCGCTGCTGTTTAACCCTGATGGAACGCCTACCCCTCGTACCGGCAAGATTCTGGCCGCTACCCCCATGGGTCGTTTCGGCGACAGTGAAAAAGAGCTTTCCGGCGCTGTGCTGTTCCTTCTGAACAACGATGCCGCCAGCTTTATCACCGGTGTGACCATCCCGATTGACGGCGGTTTCTCCGCCTACAGCGGCGTATAAGAATCGAATAACAAGCCGAAGGCACCCCAAAACGAGGCGCTTTCGGCTTTCTGCGTCTATCTGATCAAATATAAAGGAGCTATATCGATGATTCCGAAACTGATAAAAAAAGGAAACCGGACGATTCTGAGTGTGAAGGGAGAGCCCTTTATTGCCCTGGCAGGCGAAGCCCACAACAGCGATTCTTCTTCGCCTGAATATATGCAGGGAATCTGGAAGATCGCGGATGATCTGGGCATGAATACCCTGCTGCTTCCCGTAACCTGGGAGATGGTAGAGCCGGTGGAGGGAACCTTTGATTTCTCTGTTCCCGAAAAGCTGATTCTTCAGGCCAGGGAGTGGGGCAAAAAGATCGTTTTCCTTTGGTTTGGCAGCTGGAAAAACGCCGAGATGATGTACAGCCCCGAATGGGTGAAGAAGGACCTTGTCCGTTTTAAACGGGCCCAGATCGAAAAAGGCAAAAATAAGGCCGGCCGTTCCATTTCCAAAACCATGCCTTACAAGATCCCTTATACCACCATCTCCTATCTCTGCGAGGAGGCCATGGAGGCTGATCGGAATGCCTTCGTCCGGCTGATGCAGTTTATCAAACAATTCGATGAACAGGAAAATACCGTTATTGCCGTTCAGGTAGAGAACGAGACCGGTCTTCTGGGCGCTGCCCGTGAGGTTTCCGATCATGCGGACGAGGTGTTTAACGGCAGGGTGCCTGCTGCATTTGCCGCTTACATGAAGGCGCATACCCAAACCATGGTTCCGGATGTGAAGGAAGCCGTGGAGAAGGGCGCGCCGAACGGGACCTGGGAAGAGGTCTTCGGCGCCTGCGCAGAAGAGATTTTCAGCGCCTATCATGTGGCTTGTTTTGTGGAGCAGGTAGCTAAAGCCGGCAAGGAGGTTTACCCGCTGCCGCTTCTGGCAAACTGCTGGCTGGATAAAGGCCAGGAGCCGGGCATGTATCCCTCCGGCGGTCCGGTTTCCAGAATGCATGAGGTATGGAATGCCTGCGCGCCTTCCATCGATGCCTACTGCCCGGATATCTATGTGCCCAACTTCCTCGAGATCTGCGATGAATACACCCGCAGAGGCATGCCCCTGGTCATTCCCGAAAGCGCTACCCACGCCTATGCAGCCCCTCGCATGGTTTACACCGTCGGTCATCACCAGGCCATCTGCTATTCGCCTTTTGGATTTGACGATATCGGCAAGCCCTTTACTGCCATGCAGGGATATCTGTTCGGCATGGATGTGACCGATCCGGCGCTTAAAACGCCTCAGAGCTTTGAAGAGTATGCCGCTGCCGCCCGAGATCTGAATCAGCTGATGCCCTATATAAAGGCTGCTCTGGGCACCGGACGGATGGATGCCTGCGTGGGCGAGGAAGGCCAGATGAAACCGATGGTGTTGGAGAATCTGGTGGTCGTGGGAACCTTTAAGAGCCCCATGCAGCCCAGGTCTGACGGCTATCTGCTGGCGGTGGAAACCGGGGAGGATGAGCTTTTTGTCATGGGCAATGCCTGCGGCTTTTCGCTGCAGTCTAAGGATCCTTCCAAACCCAATCTGGATCTGCTGATTCAGGAGGGAGGATGCTTTGACGAAAAGGGCGTCTGGGCGCCGGGCCGCAGACTTAACGGAGATGAGGCCGCATCGCCTAGCTTTGACAAGCCCGGCATTCGCCGAATCCGTTATTTCTGCTACGAATAAGACCGTCTGAAGATTGATGATTGCAATCAGGAACCGGATATGGTATGGTACACATATCATATCCGGTTTTTACATTTTTGCTTATTCAAAAAAACGATACAGGAGGAAACAGTATGAGATATATCGAATTCGGACCGAATAAAGACAAAGTATCTGTCATCGGCGCAGGCTGCATGCGGATTTCCCAGATGGATCAGCAGGCGGCGTATGCCTTTGTAAAAACTTCGCTGGAGGCCGGCATCAACTTCTTTGATCATGCGGATATTTATGGCCGCGGCGAGAGCGAGCGGGTGTTTGGACGCCTGTTTGCGGAAAAGCCCTCCCTGAGGGATGAGATGTTCCTGCAGAGCAAGTGCGCCATCCATGACGGCCTGTACGATTTTGATCAGGATTATATTCTGAAATCTGTGGATGGCATTCTGGAGAGGCTGAATACCGATCATATCGACAGTCTTCTGCTTCATCGCCCGGATGCGCTGATGGAGCCGGAAGAGGTGGGAGAAGCCTTTGATAAACTGAAAGCATCCGGAAAGGTAAGAAGCTTCGGCGTTTCCAATGAAAACCGGTTCCAGATGGAGCTGTTAAGAAGCGGCCTGTCCGAGAACCTTTCCGCCAACCAGATCCAGATGAGCCTCGTTCATTGTCCCGTTATCGATGCGGGAATCAACGTCAATATGATGAACGAAGCCGGACAGATGCGCGACGGCGGCATTCTGGAATACTGCCGGATGAATCAGATGGCGGTTCAGTGCTGGTCGCCGCTGCAGATCGGATTCTTCGGCGGCGTCTTTTTGGGTAGCGATCAGTACCCCGAGCTGAACAAGGTTCTGAATGCTCTGGCTGAAAAATATGAAACCGCTCCGGATACCATTGCCTATGCATGGCTCTTGAGAATTCCCGGAAAAATGCAGGTGATCACCGGCACCACCAAGCCCCAGCGCATATTAAGCGCCGCCAAGGCCGCCGATATCAGGCTGACGAAACCGGAATGGTACGATCTTTATAAAGCCGCCGGAAAGCAGCTGCCGTAAAAAATTGGTATCATGGCCATAAGAACCGAAAACGGCTGAGATTTTTTCTCAGCCGTTTTCCTTTTCGTGAATTCTTTTATGGGCTTCAACGGCAATCGCCGGAAGCAGGTGATAGAGGATCATCAGGTCGCCGTTTTTGCGTTTCAGGGTTTCCTGATTGATGGGAATATAGGTAAGATCCGCATCCCCTTCCTTTTTGGGGCTATGCTGCAGGAAAACCGACCAGGCCGCCTTGGACAGAGCCTCCTCTTCGGGAAGGCCGGAAAGCTCTTTTTTGCGGGATAAAGCGCTCCGGATGTTGTTGATCAGTCCAAAAACTCCGCAGATCATCGCCGCAATGCCAAGGGCAGCAAAGACCCATTGGCCATTCAGCCATAGAAAGGTTAAGGCCAGCACCAGGATGCCAGCGCAGAAGATGAGGGCAAAGGCCAGGTTGGATTTTTTTCTGGCCTGAAAGGGATCAAGCTCCAGTTCCAGCTGCTTTTTCGCGCAGGAGCGGCAAACCGATCCTTCCACAAAATCCCCCAGCGCCTGAACCTTGCTTTCACCGCTGATATCCCGGATGGGAAGCGTTCGAACTTCCAGAGCCCTCAGATGAAGCTCGCCGGGCCCTTTGCAGGAAATACAGCTTCGCATGTCCTACAGCAGGCCGCCTAAAGTGGACAAGAGCAGTGAACCAAGCAGCAGAATAATGGCGCCTCCAAGCCTGGAAGAAATCTGGGCAAAGGGCATCAGCTCCATGCGGCCTGCTGCGGAAAGCACAGCCACGTCGCCGGTGCCGCCCATGTTGGACATGCAAAGGCCTGCGGTGATACCGGATTCGACCGGATAAAAGCCCACAAACTTGCCGACCATGGCAGCGCCGAAGAAAGCCCCCAGCACGGTAACGCCGCAAAGCAGCAGATAGGTCAGGGAGAAGCTTTCCACCACCTGACCGATATCCAGATAGCAGAGGCCGATACCCACCAGCAGCACGTTGGTCAGATTCTTCATAATAAACTGGAACCACTGATAGCAGGCGATTTCGATCCATTCCGGCATCCATCCGCCGATCTTGAAAACGGCAACGGTGATAATCATAAAGGCATAGGCGTGGATGGTGACGCTGGGTACCAGCGCAGCCCACAGATTGCTTAAAATGAAGCCCCAGGCGAAGAAAGCGCCTGAAACCAGCAGGCCGATGCCCAGGTTTTTGAGAGAAATGGCATCCCGCTTGGCCTGCATCTCGGGACTGATTTCCATTTCTTTGGGATCGATGGTGGACGCGGTCATCAGCTGGCCCTGGCCATTCCAGGTTTTTCCTTTAATCAGCTTGACGAGCAGGCCTGCAACCACGATGGAAATGGCGTTGCCGATGGCAACGGCCGGGGTCATGATGGACAGGGCTTCCTGAGCTGTCATGGTGCCCGCGGCGTCGAAAATCTTGGATAGAGGCGATGCGCCTGCGCCCATGCCGCCGCCCATGATGGGAAGGGCAATCAGAAGCAGCGCTTTGATGGGGCCGTAGCCGGTGATGGCAGCGGTCAGCATGCACAGACCGAAGGCGAGAATCAGACCGCCGAAAATGGCCGGAAAATACCGGGCGGAGGCTTTGATCAGAAGCTTGCGGTTCATTCCCAGAATGGAACCGGTGATCAGTGCGGCGATATACCAGTCCAGGAAAGCGCCGTTGGGTTTAAAGAAGGTGTTGATGCTGCCCACCAGGTCATAATCTTTCCAGAACTGCGCGTATTTGATGGTCTCTTCTCCCGCGGTTACGGTTTCGGGAAGCAGATGGAAGTAGTGCAGAAGAGCGGTGCCGAACAGAACAACAATGGCGCCGCCTCCGAAATAGCTGTTGATAATGGGTGTTTTTTCCCCGATCAGATCAAGGAAGGCGCCAAGGACAATCATAAAAATGAAGCAGCCGGTCATGCCCACAGGAAGAACACCGATGTAAGTAGCAACGAGGACAACAGCGGTGATCACCAGGAAAATGGGCAGCGGCAGATTGAACAGGGTAAACTGTTTTTTCTGTGCCATGAAAGGTTTCCTCTTTTCACGTGTATTGTCGGACAGGTTTTAAGCTTTGCAGTATTTCTTTTCCGTGCAGCTGCGTATAGCCCGGTCAGCCGGACGGCAGGAATGAATGCCTTGCAGCATTGTTTACGATTGCGGCATTAGCCGACGGTAGGTTAAAGCCTCGCCACGCCGCTTTCTCTTGCGGCGGCCGCTACGGCCTCGGCAACGGCCGGACCAACGCGTTTGTCAAAGGCATAGGGAAGGATATAGTCTTTGGAAAGCTCTTCTTCGGAAACCAGATCAGCCAGCGCATGAGACGCAGCTACCTTCATGGCTTCGTTAATGTCTTTGGCTCTCACATCCAGCGCGCCGCGGAAAAGACCGGGGAATACCAGCACGTTGTTGATCTGGTTCGGGTGATCCGAGCGGCCGGTTCCGACAACGGCAGCGCCGGCGTCTAAAGCTTCCTCCGGTTCGATCTCCGGTACCGGGTTAGCCATGGGGAAGACGATGGGGTCTTCTGCCATGGAACGGATCATGTCCTTGGAGACGATGTGGGGCGCGCTGACGCCCACAAACACATCGGCGCCTTTCAAGGCATCCGCCAGGGTGCCGCTGAATTTCTCCGGGTTGGTGATGGCAGCCATTTCCGCCTGCGCGGGATTCATTTCTACGCCTTCACAGAGAATGCCATAGCGGTCAACCATCTTCAGATGCTTCACGCCAAGGTTCATCAGATGCTTTCCGATGGCAATGCCGGCAGAACCGGAGCCGTTAATCACTACTTTGACGTTATCGATCGTTTTGCCGACCACGCGCAGGGCATTAAGCATCGCGGCGCCTACCACGCAGGCCGTGCCGTGCTGGTCGTCGTGAAAGACAGGAATATCGCAGATTTCCTTCAGCTTGCGTTCGATCTCGAAGCAGCGGGGAGCCGCAATGTCTTCCAGATTGATGCCGCCGAAGCTGCCGGAAATCAGATAGATGGTGCGTACGATTTCATCTACATCTTTGCTGCGGATGCAGATGGGGAACGCATCCACATCGCCGAAAGCTTTGAACAGGGCGCATTTTCCTTCCATAACGGGCATGCCTGCTTCCGGACCGATGTCTCCAAGGCCCAGAACCGCGGTGCCGTCGGTGATGACAGCCACCATGTTATGCCGGCGGGTCAGATCAAAGGAGCGGTCATAGTTTTTCTGGATTTCCAGACAAGGCTGGGCAACTCCGGGCGTGTAGGCTAAAGACAGATCATCTTTGTTCTTGACCGGAACGCGTGAAATAACCTCAATCTTGCCTTTCCATTCCCCGTGAAGACGGAGAGATTCTTCTGCGTAATTCATAAGAAAGCACCTCCTGCGTGTGGTATGCGGCATAAAACTTCAATAAATACTTTTTTTGCCTGAAAAAACGTTGAAGCGCATGCCGCTGTCATATGAAAAGAAATTAATCGATATATGAGAGTATATCTTATTACTGCACAGTTTGCAAGGCTGCTTGTGGGTGATCTTTGGCTAATTTGCCGAAGGAAAAAACAATTTTGCCGAAAAAAGTGAAAAAGAGGGCTTGATTCTTATGTATTTTTCGATTATACTGAATTAAATTTCCCTTAAGAATAAAAAAACAGATAGATAGGGAAAGGAAACGGGGACAAATGAAAAACTGCATATTTTCTAAAAATCACTGCGTAGCTGTCCATCGTCTACGTACTGTAGGAGTCTCACTTCTTGCGGTATGTATTTTGCTTGCGCAGTTTATTTTTATAGAACCGGTAAAAGCGGAGTCGGAAGAGGCCGTGATCGAAACCTGGCTTGAAAGCGAGGGCGGAAGAGTTCTTGCGCCGGACGATGAGGGAAACTACGAGATCAGGCTATCCGAAAACGAGGGTTTTATCAGCGCCGACGATCCTTTTGTCGTGAAAACCAGAATCACCCTGAACCTGGATCAGTACTACGTAGGATATGACTCGGCGGCCTATACCCTTCGCGTGAATGAGGAAGGGACCCTGACCCTGATTATCGCGCCGGATGCATATCTGGTGAATCTGACCGATCCCGTCATTTTGGAAGGTGACGCGGAGCTTGTAAACGCGAAAGCCCACAACGGCTATTATTCCGTGACGATCAATGCCCGCTACAGCCCGGTTATCGCTTTGGAGTACAGCGCCCGCATTGCGGAAAACAGCTATAAGGATATCCGGCTTGGCGTCAGTCTGCAGACGAAGCTCTCCGGGGTTTTGTTTGACGGCATTCCCATCAGCGAACGGTCGGTTTACAGTGATCCCCTTCGCATCAAACCGGTTACCGCGGAAGACAGCTACACCAAAGCGCAGCGCGCGTCCGAGCTGGATGAGGCCTTTACCACCAACGTAACCCTCACGGTGGATTCTTCAACGGTTTCTCCCATGGATATGGTTCTTGTGGCATCGGTTCCTCCCGAAAGAGAGGATATTTCCTCCGAACTGGATGCGGCGGTTGCTTCCTTGAAGGAAGGCCTGGTGAATGCAGGCATCAATCTCCACGAAGGAATTCTCAGACTGGATTCCCGCTCGGTGAAGGACGGCCTTTCTCTTGCATTGGAGGAGCTTTCCGCCATCAGCCGCCGGGATGCCGTGAAAACCATCGTACTGATTGCGGATGAGCTGACGCAGGAAGATCTGGATGCGATAGCATTGCTGAAACAGGAGCATGCTTCTATCCGGTTTATTATTGAAGATTGGTCTCTGGTGAAAGAAACGGTTCAGGACGAGGCATATGCGGAGGATGCAGCTTTAGAGCAGTCTTCGGCTTTGGAAGACAGCTCTGCACAGGCGGAAGAAACCGACAGCGTAAAAGAGGAAGAAGAAAAAGAAAAAGAATCGATCCTGGCGGATACCTTTGCGCTGGTTCAGGATGAGTTGCTTCTGACTTTGAAAGCCGGAAGCCGGATCGTATGCGAGATGGCTCCTTCCTTTGTTCTGGTGACGGATCCGGAAACCATGTTCGTTTCTACTGGCGATGGCATTGTATATGCTCAGGAAGCGGAACTTGAATATGGAGAGAGCGCTGCCTACACCTTCCCGGATGTTGCCAGACTCTCCTATGTGGGACCGGAATGGACATTGAATCCGTATATCCAGATGACCTTCCTTACCGATAAAACCGCAGCGCAGTCCCTGGATCTGCGGCTTCAGCTGCAGCTTACGCAGCCGGAAATTCCTTCGGAGGAGGGGGTTACCTATTACGGCACCTACGACCGGTATGGATTTTCCTCCTATCAGGGGGTGGATGTATTCTCGAAGGCTTATCTTCAGGTGGTGGACCGTTTTGGTGAGGAGAGAAGAAGCGAATACTTCGATATTCCTACCGTGAGCTATACCGCGCTGAAGATCGTTGGTCAGTATGGCAATGAAGCGATTCATTACTTTACGGCAGATATGGCCGGAACCACCAGAAGCCTGGAGCTGGATGACGAGACCTTCAACGTATCCGTTTCCACCGACGGATTCCATACCCTTGTCACAGTAGAATAATGAAATAAAAAACCGATACGCCCATCAGCCTTTCAGGCATCAGGGGTATCGGTTTTTTTATGGGCTGATCAGCCCGGAGCTTTTAAAAATCTAGATTGAATCAGGCCTTATGGGTGGGGATCAGGGCTTCTTTTCCGCCCATGTAGGGACGAAGCACCTCAGGAATTCTCACGCTGCCGTCGGCCTGAAGGTTGTTTTCCAGGAAAGCGATCAGCATGCGGGGCGGCGCGCATACGGTGTTGTTCAGGGTGTGCGCAAAATACTTGCCGTTTTCGCCCTGTACCCGGATGCCCAGCCTTCTGGCCTGAGCGTCGCCCAGGTTGGAGCAGCTGCCTACTTCGAAATATTTCTTCTGTCTGGGAGACCAGGCTTCTACGTCACAGGATTTGACCTTCAGATCGGCCAGGTCGCCGGAGCAGCACTCCAGCGTGCGCACCGGAATGTCCATAGAACGGAACAGTTCAACCGTGTAAGCCCACATTTTGTTATACCAGTCCCAGCTTTCTTCCGGACGGCAGACGACGATCATTTCCTGCTTTTCAAACTGGTGGATCCGGTAAACGCCTCGCTCCTCAATACCGTGCGCGCCTTTCTCCTTGCGGAAGCAGGGCGAATAGCTGGTCAGAGTCTTGGGCAGTTCTTCCTCCTGCAGCAGCTGGCCGATGAATTTGCCGATCATGGAATGCTCGGAGGTGCCGATCAGATAAAGGTCTTCGCCTTCGATCTTGTACATCATGGCATCCATCTCTTCGAAGCTCATAACGCCGGTTACCACGGAGGAGCGGATCATGAAGGGAGGCACGCAGTAGGTGAAGCCTTTGTTTATCATAAAATCCCGGGCATAGCTGATAACCGCGCTGTGCAGTCTGGCGATATCGCCCATCAGATAATAGAAGCCGTTGCCGGCAACCCGGCCGGCCGCATCCAGGTCGATGCCGTCGAAGCTTTCCATAATCTGGGTGTGATAGGGAACTTCAAAGTCGGGAACCGCAGGCTCGCCAAAACGTTCGATTTCCACATTTTCGGAGTCGTCCTTGCCGATGGGAACAGAAGGATCGATGATGTTGGGAATGGTCATCATAATCTGCTTAATGCGTTCGGCGTATTCGCCTTCCTTCTCTTCCAGCTCGGCCAGACGGTTGGAGTCCTTGGTGACCTGTTCCTTAAGCTGCAGGGCTTCTTCTTTTTTCCCTTCCCGCATGAGCTTGCCGATCTGAGAGGAAATCTTGTTGCGGTTTGCTCTCAGCTCATTGGCTTCGCCGATGGCTTTGCGGTTTTCTTCGTCCAGGGCGATCACTTCGTCCACCAGGGGAAGCTTGTGATCCTGGAATTTGTTTCGGATGTTCTGTTTGACAATTTCCGGATTCTCACGGACAAATTTGATATCGAGCATGGCATCTCCTTTATATGTTGGGGCTGTTGTGATATTTTTTAAAACTAACTTTCATATTTTATACCAAATAAAAGAAAAATTCAATCGGTTTTTCGGATTGTAAGCGCGTTTTTGATGCAGCCAAAAGGAAGCGCGTTTGGCTGCGGATGGACAAATCTGTAAGGCTCTTGAAAAAAAGCGAAAAATAAGGTAAACTGTTCTGGTAATATAGAAAGAACGATCCGAGTACGACAATATAATACATCAAACGGGAGGGGATTCAATTGAAAATCCAGGAATCTGCTGAAGATTATTTGGAAACGATTCTTAAGTTATCGCTGATTAAACCGTCTGTCCGTTCCATTGATATTGCGACTGAGATGAATTTCTCGAAGCCTTCTGTCAGTATCGCCATGAAGCATTTGAGGGAAAAGGGTCAGATTGTGGTGGATGAAAACGGTTCCATCCGACTGACAGCGGAGGGCAAAGCCATTGCCTGCCGGATCTACGAGCGGCATCTTTTGCTCTCTGAGCTTCTGCGCCGCCTGGGCGTTCCGGAGGAGCAGGCGGTGGAGGAAGCCTGCCATATAGAGCATGATATGAGTCAGGACACCTTTGATAAGATCCGGGAATGGGCAAAAAGCAAGGGAATTGAGGTAACCATCCATCAGGCCAAGGCCTGATGGATTTCATCAGGCCTTGGCCTGATGGATTTTAGCCGGAAAAGGCCTGATGACCTTCTTACTCTACGACGGCGTACAGATTCAGATCCCAGCAGGGAAAACAGGGATGGCGCCGGAGATACATCCGGTATCGGCCCTGAAGCTCTTTCAAAAGAAGGGGCAGCTCGTACAGGTCCCGGCTGCGGTGATAGCAGGCAATATTCAGTTTCGGATGATATGTTCCGATCAGATGGGAGGCCCCTAACAGGGTCTCCCTTTCTTGTCCCTCCACATCGATTTTCAGATAGGTGGGCGGGGAGGGAAGCTCAAGGCAGTCCAGGGGGAGAACAGGCACAGCCTGAGCGCTTTCGGAAGAGGGAGAGGATAGGGCATGGGAGCCCCGGCCCCGGCTTTTTTCCAGATAGAGCGTGCCGTTTTTCAAGCCGCAGGCGGCGTGAAAAAGGAAGGTGCGAGGGTGGCTTTCCCATTTTTTCTTCAATCGTTTAAAGTTGTATGGATCCATCTCCATGGCCAGCATCCAGCGGTAAGACTCTGTATGATCCAGAAATTCCTGCAGGGTATCTCCCTGATAGGCGCCGGCGTCGATGTAGGCCTCGTCAGAGGAGAGGCGCAGAAGGCTTTTGAAGACATCCTCTTTTGAAGATGCGCTTTCCCATAGCGGCGCAGGATCTCCGGTCAGCTTATATTCGATGATCTGATCAAAGACATGCCTCGATTCGTCATCCGCCAAAAGGGCTCTGGCGCGCTCCAGCTCGTCCAGATGATGCTGATAAAAGGCCAGATCAAAAATCTCGTCTCCGGCTACCGGCACATCCGGTATAAAAACAGGATGATTTTTTTCGATTTCCTGAATGCGGCTGATCAGCTCCGGCAGGTGGGAACCGAAAGAAACGACGACGGCAAAAGCCTGTCCGGTTTCTTC
Source organism: Bacillota bacterium (assembly GCA_017634575.1). Lineage (GTDB taxonomy): Bacteria > Bacillota > Clostridia > Lachnospirales > Bianqueaceae > RUG760. The sequence goes on along the minus strand of JAGBND010000011.1, from coordinate 10,701 downwards.
CAGCCTTTTAAGGGTGGTTACGGAAAAGCCGCGAAACTGCTGGCCGCGGTAGAAATCTTCACTGACAAGAATGCCGGTGGGCGGAATGGATCTTTGATCCATCTGATCCAGAATCTTGTCGGCTCCGCCTCCTGTGCCATACAGGCAGAGGCTTACGGGACATTCTCGCATCCGGTCCCAGACATCCGATGTATAAACGCGCATTTTTTTGCCCTTTCCTGAAGGAGTTTTTGACAGTATTGTTCTTTTATGGTAAAATCGCTTAGGCGGCTGTAATATCGCATTGCGACGTATATTTTATCGCTGCTGATTAAAAAATACAACTTGTGGAGATGAATATGCCGAAGAAAAATATAATGCCGGCTCAGGAACCGGAAGATGAGGCGCCGGCTCTTCTGGAACTGGTAGATGGCAACGGAGACCAGGTGCTTTATGAGCTGCTGGATGTAGTGCCCTATCAGGAAAAAGAATATATCGTGGTGGTTCCTTATGTGGAAGGCGGCGATGAGGTGGAGAGTGTTGAGATCTATGAAGTTGTCCCGAACGAGGACGATGACACCGAAACTTATGTCGGCCTGAAGACCCGGGAAGAAGTGGAAGCCGTGTATCAGGAATTCCAAAAGCGGGCGGAAGAGTATTTTAATTTTCTGGAACAAAACGAATGAACACAAAAGAAGTCTTTTTGTTTGACCTGGACGGAACGCTGACGGACTCCGCCCCCGGAGTCACCCGGTGCGTGCAGTATGCGCTGGAGGATCAGGGCATTCATGTGGAAGATACCAATGACCTGCTTTGCTTTGTGGGTCCGCCGCTGCAGGACAGCTTTCGCGACTTCTATGGTCTGACAGGCGAGGCCAATGCGCGGGCGGGACAAAAGTACCGGGAACGTTATGGAAAAATTGGCTATCTGGAGAATTCTGTTTATGACGGGATCAAAGAACTCCTTGAAGATCTGAAGGCGCATGGCAAGAAGGTTTGCGTCGCTACCTCCAAGGGACAGCAGATTGCCAAAAAGGTGCTGGACCACTTTGAACTGATGCCTTATCTGGATGTCCTTTGCGGCAGTCAGGAAGGCCGGGATGATTCCAAGATCGATGTGATGCGCATGGCCCTTGAAAAGGCAGAAGTATCGGATTATGCCGACGCAGTCATGATCGGGGACCGTCACTTTGATATCGATGCTTCCAAGGCGCTGGGCCTGGAGAGCGTGGGCGTTTACTATGGAGGCTGCGCCGAGGAAGGCGAGCTGGAAAAGGCCGGCGCTGACAAAATTGTGCGGACGGTTAAAGAACTGCATGAATTTCTCATATCTTTATAAAAATAGGAGGCTATTATGGAACTGAATGCTTATGAACGCAACCATCTGAAAAAACTCCGGGCTTATCTTCCTGAGTGCACCGTTCTTTTGAAGAACGGCGGTGATTTTCCGCTGAAGGAAGCCGGCAGGCTGGCCCTTTACGGCGGCGGCGCCAGACATACCATCAAAGGCGGCACGGGTTCCGGTGAGGTTAATTCGCGCTTTTTCATTACGGTAGAACGCGGTTTGGAAAAGCTGGGCTTTTCCATCACCACCAAGGAGTGGCTGGATGCCTACGATGAAGTGCTGGCGCAGGCGAAGATTCAGTTTGTAGAGGATATTAAGGCAAGAGCCAAGAAAAAGCATACCAATGCCATCATGGAAGGTATGGGCGTTCCGATGCCTGAGCCGGAGTACTATCTCCCTCTCGAAGGCGAAGGCGATGTGGCGGTTTATGTCCTTTCCCGGATCAGCGGCGAAGGCAACGACCGTCAGGCAGTGGAGGGTGATCTGCTGCTTACGGAAACGGAAATCAGGGATATCCAGAAGCTGAATAAGAAATATGATAAATTTATGCTGGTTTTGAATACCGGCGGTCCCGTGGATCTGGCTCCCGTGGCGGAGGTTAAGAACATTCTGGTGCTTTCCCAGCTGGGCGTTGAGACAGGACTGGCTCTTGGAAACATTCTGCTGGGCAAGGCTTATCCTTCCGGCAAGCTGACCACCACCTGGGCCAAGGCGGAGGATTACTGCAAGGCAGGCTCCTTTGGCGACGAATCCGATACCCGCTATAACGAAGGCATTTATGTGGGCTACCGCTATTTTGACAGCGTAGGCCAGGAACCGGTATTCCCCTTCGGCTACGGCCTTGGATATACCACGTTCTCCATTGGCGAAGCGAAGGCAGCGCTGGAAGGTGAAACGGTCTCGATCACCGTACCGGTTGCCAACACAGGTGATTTTGCAGGTAAAGAAACCGTTCAGGTCTATGTAACCAAGCCTCAGGGAAAACTGGACCAGCCCTACCAGGTGCTGGCAGGCTTCCGGAAATCACCCGAGCTTTTGCCGGGGGAGAGCGTAGAGGTTACCGTATCCTTTAAGATGTCGGATCTGGCTTCTTATCTGACAGAGGACGCTTCCTATATCCTCGAAAACGGCAGCTATATTGTCCGTGTGGGTTCCAGCAGCCGCGACACAAAGGTAGGCTGCGTGATAAACGTAGCTGAGACGGTTGTGGTCAGAAAGGTCAAAAATGCTCTGGGCACGCCCGATTTCGAAGACTGGAAACCGGAAAATGGCTGGGATCTTGCGGTTCCTGTCAACACGCCTGTGCTGGAGATGGCTTTGGATGCCATCGAAACCGAGACGATCCTCTACGATCAGGAACAGCCCATTGATCCTGAAATCGAAGCGCTTTCGGACGAAGAGCTGGCCTATATGAACATTGGCGCCTTCAATCCCAAGGGCGGCGCGCTGAGCGTTATCGGTTCCGCTTCCATGGCGGTTCCCGGCGCTGCAGGCGAGACAACCTCTATGCTGAAGGATAAAGGCATCCCGGCTATGATCATGGCCGATGGCCCTGCAGGCATCCGTATTCAGAAAAAATATCAGACCGATGGCAAGAAGATTTACAATTCAGCCGGCATGCTTCCGGAGAGCATGGAAATCTTCCTTCCCAAAATCGCAAGACTCGGCATGAAGCTTATGTCCCCGAAGGCGCCCAAGAATGCCCAAACCGTTGAGCATTACTGCACCGCTATTCCCATCGGCACTGCCATTGCCCAAAGCTGGAATCCGGAAATTGCCGAGGTCTGCGGCGACGTGGTAGGCGAAGAGATGCAGCTCTTCGGCGTCCATCTGTGGCTGGCTCCTGCGCTGAATATTCACCGCAGCATTCTTTGCGGCCGCAACTTTGAATACTATTCAGAAGATCCGCTGATCAGCGGCGTGTTTGCCGCCGGCATCACCAAGGGCGTGCAGAAGCATCCCGGATGCGGCACGACCATCAAGCATTATGCCGCCAACAACCAGGAGCTGGAGCGCTACACCAACAACAGTATTGTTTCTGAAAGGGCTATGCGTGAGATTTACCTGCGCGGTTTCGAAATCTGCGTAAAGACCTCTCAGCCTCACGCCCTGATGACCTCCTACAACCTGCTGAACGGCATCCATACCAACGAGCGCCGCGACCTGACGGAGGATATTCTGCGCAGCGAGTTCGGCTTCGAGGGTATTGTCATGACAGACTGGGTCATCAGCATGATGAGCATGGGCAAGAAAACCAAATATCGCTATCCCATTTCCTCCAAGGTAGCCGCAGCCGGCGGGGACCTGTTTATGCCCGGCGGCCCCAAGGACTATAAACAGATGGTGGAGGATCTGAAAAAAGGAGAGCTCTCCCGGAAACAGCTTGAGATCAATGCCACCAGGGTATACCGGATGGCGAAGAAATTAACATCCCGGCAGGATGCATAAGCAAAGCTCCACACATTAATATACGAAACATAGAGTCGCCAGAAGGACTCTCTGCAGACGGCTTCCGCAGCATCTGAAGGATAATAATCCAGACAGGATTGCGGCAGAGTATGCAGAGAGAACTTCTGGCGATGACTGTTTCTCATGAACCATTCACGCTTCCACATTTACGATTTATTCATATTTAGGTCATTGACTTTACATTTTTATGGGGTAGAATGTTTACTCAGAAACAAATTATAACAGGAGGGAAGGGCCATGGGTTTTTCTGTTGAGCTGATCTGCACAGGAAGAGGCATTGTGAAGAGATACCGGCAGATGCTGGTGGATATTGCTGACGAATGTGATCTGACGGCGGCGGAGCTGAATGTTCTTCTTTTTCTGGAAAATGACTCCCGGGATACGGCCAGAGAGATTGCCGAGTCCAGACATATGTCCAAAGCCAGTGTTTCCAAAGCGGTGGATTCATTATATGACAAGCGATATATCAGCGGACATAGCGACCCGGCGGACAGGCGGATTGTTCATCTGATGATTGAAGACGGCGCCAGGGATGTGCTGCGGATTGCCTGTATCCGGCAGAAGGAACTGATGGAATGTCTTTTCAGCGGTTTGAGTGAAGATGAAATTTCCTTCCTGGAGTCTATCGCCCATAAAATAAATCATAACCTTTGTTCGAAAGAGAGGAATCTATAGTGGAAGAAATCAAAACACCAAAACGACCGATAATCTACTATCTGTTGATTGTGATCGTGTCTATGCTGGTGCTGAATTTGCTTGTCATGCCGCGGCTGATGAACCGCCAGTTTGAAGAAGCTACCTATTCAGAGTTTTTGGAGATGATCGAAGAGGGCCATGTGACCGAAGTGGAGGTTCAGGAACAGCAGATTCTCTTCACGGATGACTCCGATCCCATGCGCTACTACAAGACCGGTCTGATGAACGATCCGGATCTGATCTCCAGACTGGAAAAAGCCGGCGTAACCTTTACGGCCACCATTGAAGAAGAAGCGTCTCCGTGGATGACGCTGCTGGTCGGATATGTGGTGCCGCTTCTGATCTTTATGGTCGTGGGTCGGCTGCTGATGAACTCCCTGATGAAGCGGATGGGAGGCGAGGGCATCGGCGGCAATATGATGACCTTCGGCAAATCCAATGCGAAAATCTATGTTCAGTCTACCGATGGCATTCGTTTCACGGATGTCGCCGGCGAGGATGAAGCCAAAGAGCTGCTGACAGAAATCGTGGATTATCTCCACAATCCCGGAAGATATGCCGATATCGGCGCCACCATCCCGAAAGGCGCGCTGCTTGTGGGCCCTCCCGGCACCGGTAAAACATTGCTCGCCAAGGCGGTAGCCGGCGAAGCCAACGTGCCCTTCTTCTCCATTTCCGGTTCCGATTTTGTGGAGATGTTCGTTGGTATGGGCGCAGCGAAGGTGCGCGATCTGTTTAAACAGGCCAATGAAAAAGCGCCTTGCATTATTTTCATTGATGAGATCGATACCATCGGTAAAAAACGTGATGGTCTGTCCGGCATCGGCGGCAATGATGAACGGGAGCAAACCTTGAATCAGCTGCTTTCCGAAATGGATGGCTTCAATGCCAGCAAGGGTGTCATTATTTTAGGCGCCACCAACCGTCCTGACAGCCTGGATCCGGCGCTCTTGAGACCCGGCCGTTTTGACCGCAGAATTCCGGTGGAGCTGCCGGATCTGCAGGGCAGGGTCGATATTTTGAAGGTTCATGCTAAAAAGGTCAAGATGGGCGACAACGTGGACTTCGATGCCATCGCGCGGATGGCGGTGGGCGCTTCCGGCGCCGAGCTTGCCAATATGATCAACGAGGCCGCGCTGAGAGCTGTCCGGGCCGGCAGACGTTTCGTAACCCAGGCCGATCTGGAAGAGAGCGTTGAGGTGGTTATCGCCGGTTATCAAAAGAAAAACGCGATCCTTTCCGACAAGGAAAAGCGCATCGTTGCCTATCACGAGATCGGACATGCCCTGGTGGCTGCGCTTCAGTCTCATTCCGCCCCGGTTACGAAAATCACCATTATTCCCCGTACCTCCGGCGCCCTTGGCTATACCATGCAGGTGGACGAGGATGAGCATAACCTGATGAGCAAGGAAGAGATCGAGAACAAGATCGCCACTCTCACCGGCGGCCGAATTGCCGAGGATCTGATCTTCCATTCCATCACCACCGGCGCATCCAACGATATCGAGCAGGCTACAAAGCTGGCAAGAGCCATGGTCACCCGCTTCGGCATGACGGAGGAATTCGGCATGGTGGCGTTGGAGACCATCAGCAACCAGTATCTGGGCGGCGACGCCTCCCTGGCCTGCTCGCCGGATACCTCTACGGCCATTGACCAGAAGGTTATTGAAGTGGTGCGGACCCAGTACGAAAAGGCGGAAGGCCTGCTGAAGTCCCACATGAAAGAGCTCAATGGTCTCGCCAACTATCTGTACGATCACGAAACCATTACCGGCGAAGAATTCATGGGCCTGCTGGAACAGATGAAAGTTCCCGAAACGCCTGTGCCTTCTGAGAGCTCATCGGAAAGAGAGGATTCTGCTTCACCCGCCGCCGAGGCGATTGAAAATGCCGGCAATATCGGGAAACAGGAAACCACTGCTGCAGAGACAGATATCCAGACTCCGAATGCAGCCAATGAACAGGAATCTACAGAGAGTATTGCTCCGTAAAAAAACAACAAAGCAATTAAAAAGGCCCGTGGAATGATATGAATCAATCCATGGGTCTTCCTTTGTTCAATCCGCATAGATAAAAGCAGTGCCGCCAAAGGGTGTCCCCTGCAGACGGCTTCCGCAGCATCCCAAGGATTTTGTCCTTGGACAGGATTGCGGCAGAGTTTGCAGGGGACACCCTTCGGCGGCGACATCAACCTAAGATTTTATAAAGCAGTCCATACAGCGTTGCCGCTTCTTCCGGCGTCAGATCGATGCAGCAGCTCACCTTTTCCGGTACATCCAGCAAGGCATCCTGCACGCTGCGGCCGTTATCGGTCAGATAGATGCGGACTATCCGCTCGTCCTCGGTGCTTCTTTTCCGGGTGACATAGCCTTTTTCTTCCATTTTTTTCAGAAGCGGGGTCAAAGTGCCGCTGTCCAGGCGAAGCTTGCTGCCAAGCTCGCCGATGGTAAGACCGTCCTGCTCCCACAGTACCATAAAGACCACATACTGGGTGTAGGTAATGCCAAGGTCATGAAAATAGGGCGTGTACAGGCCGGTTACCTTGCGGGCAGCTGCATAGAGAGGGAAACAAAGCTGGTTTTCCAGCTTAAAACGCGGATCTGCCATTAGAACTTTCCGCTCTCAGGCGCTTCCGTAAAGGAAGAAATGGTGTAAGACGCGTTCTGAAAATAGAAGACTTCGGTGTTGTCATCTTCGGCGGAGTACATGGTCTGAAGAGAGGGGTAAGCATCCAGCATGCTCTTCTTGGCTTCATATCTGTCGTCACTGATCAGCTCACCGCAGACGCGAATCCATTTGCCGCCTGCAAAAGCGCAGATTTCAGCCTTGGGATTGGCGTGAAGCTGTTTGGAAACATCTTTCACCTTTCCGGTCTGGATATACAGCTTGTCCTCGAAAATGTGGATGGTGCCGAAGGGGCGGACGCGGGGCTGGTCGCCGTCAACGGTAGCCAGATAGTAGGTGCCGGCGTTTTTCAGAAATTCATAAGCTTTTTGCATGATCAAAATCTCCTTATAGGTTTATTATGATAATGCGTTCCCTCCTCAGCCTTTCAGGTGCCGGATATTCTACAGGCCGGATGATAAAAGGAAACGAAGAGGGAACGGATTAACATTACTAATTAAAGCAGGGAAGCGACACAGGCTGCCACATCTGCCATCTTAGCGGTTGGCTCGAAGCGGGCAACCACATTGCCCTGGCGGTCAACGACAAACTTGGTGAAGTTCCACTTGATGTCGGGTTTGGTTTTGTATTCCTTGTCCAGCTTTTTCAGCATGGCGCTCATAGCCAGCGCAGCGGGGCCCTTGCCAAAGCCTTCGAAGCCCTTCTGGCTCTTCAGGTAGGTGAACAGCGGCAGCGCATTCTCTCCGTTGACATCGGACTTTTTCATCTGAGGAAACTGGGTATTGTATTTCAGGGTGCAGAACTCATGAATTTCGTCGTCAGTTCCGGGAGTCTGGCCGGCAAACTGGTTGCAGGGGACATCGACGATTTCAAGACCCTGCTCGTGGTACTTCTCGTACATTTCTTCCAGGTCTTTGTATTGAGGTGTGAAGCCGCAGCCGGTAGCTGTATTTACAACCAGAACCACCTTGCCTTCAAACTCTTTCATGGAAACATCGCCGCCTCTGGACGGAACAGAATAATCATAAAAACTCATGGTGTACCTCCTGTGAATCCTGGATTTCGTATTTGATAAAATTATATTTGATAAAATATAATTTGTCAAGACTCTTTTTCACACTTCCATGAAAGAAGGCGGATGTCTGATCACGCATAACGGTTTTGCATATTATGTTGACGGGGCAGTATTTCCTTTGAAAAAAATGATTAAAAGATTTATTATCAGTATTTTAATAATTGATGTTCTGCCATCTTGAATCAAGCCGGCGATCATAGTATAATAAACAGTGCTTACATGGACCGAAGGGATCCGCATGTGGAAAACAGGACGGTCTGTGACGTTTTATTTTTTGCTTTTTTTATAGACAGATTTGCAAGAGGTGTAAGGAATGACGATTAAAGAATTATTTGCGCCGTCAGATATGACTACCGGCGCGCCGTGGAAGAAGATTGTGTTATTCACGGTGCCGATGCTGCTTGGCAACGTGGCTCAGCAGCTCTACAATACGGTGGACAGTATCGTGGTTGGACAGTATGTGGGCGACAACGCGCTGGCCGCGGTAGGAAGCGCAGGCCCCATTTATAACCTGCTGCTGGTCCTTTTTATGGGCGTTTCGGCGGGAGCCAGCGTCATGGTGGCCCAGTATTTTGGCGCAAAGGACAGGGAAGGCCTGTCCAAAAGCATCGGCAACTGCATCACTCTGACAGCGATCGCCTCGCTGATTATCATGGTCATCGGCGCCTTTCTGATCAGACCTCTTTTGGTTTTGCTGGGAACCCCTGACAGTATTATCGACTGGTGCTATTCCTATCTGATGGTGCTGGTCATGGGCATCGCCGGCACCTCCTATTATTTCATGTTTACCGGCATTCTCCGGGGCATGGGAGACAGTGTGTCCGCCCTGGTTTATCTTCTGGTAGCTACCTTTATCAATATCGCGTTGGATCTGTGGTTTGTGGCCGGCCTTGGCCTGGGCGTCTTCGGCGTTGCCCTGGCTACCATCATTGCGCAGATCGTCTCGGCGATTCTTAGCTTTATTAAGCTCTACAAGATGCGGGATGTGTTTGATCTTCAGCTGAAATACCTGAAGATCGAAAAGCAGTATGCGGGAACCACCTTAAAGCTCGGCCTTCCTTCCGGCATCACCCAGGCAATCTTTTCGGCAGCCATGATTATTGTTCAGTCCCTGACCAACAGCTTCGGCGAAGTGGTCATCGCCGCCAATGTTATTATTATGCGCGTGGATGGCTTTATCATGATGCCCAACTTCTCCTTCGGCATGGCGCTGACGACCTATGCAGGCCAGAATGTGGGCGCGAAAAAGCTGGACCGCGTGGTGCAGGGCGCCAAACAGGGAACTTTGCTGGCTCTTGTAACATCCGCTGTCATTACAGGCATTGTCGTTTTGTTTGGCCACTATATTATGGGTCTGTTCACGAAAACGGAAGAACTCATTGATTTGAGCCGCCGCATGATGAACCTGCTGGCGGTGGGCTATGTCTTTATGGCCGTCACCCAGTGCCTGTCCGGTATCATGCGCGGCGCAGGCGATACCATGACGCCCATGTGGATCTCCCTGATCACCACGGTTGCGATCCGCGTGCCCCTGGCTTACGGCATTGCCTATTTTACCCGCTCTGCAGAAGCCCCCAACGGAAGCTATCTGTGTCTGTGGATCTCCCTTCTGGTCTCCTGGATCATCGGCGCTGTCATCACTTACATCGGCTACGCAAGAGGCGGCTGGAAGAGAAAAGCTGTCGTTAATTAATGGTAACATCAAGCTGCCGTTGTCCTAAGTCCAAACGCCTTCCTGACAACTTTCTTTTTCACGGCATGGAATCCAGCATGGTCAGCACCAGCTTCATCATCTCGGAAAAACGCTTGACAATGATGGCTGGGTCTTCTTTCATATTCTGATCGATCCATACAAGGATCGTGCCGGCGTAGCCATAGAGATAGAAGTTCAGATAAAACTCCTGGTCTTCCGCTTTGATGCCGGCTTTATCCAGAAGAGGGCACATGGCGGCCTTGATGGATTCCTCCATGCCCCGGATGAGGTGTTCTTCCACCTGTTCACGGCTTATGCTGCGGTAAATATTCAGAATAAAGCTTTTATTCTGAATGATGGTATCGAATACCTTCAGAATGGCAGCTTCCCAGTTTGCCGGGTTCAGCACCTGATCTTCCGAAACGTCGAAAATTTCATTGCGGAAGGACCATTCCACCAGCTCGTAAATGTCGTGGAAATGATAGTAAAAGGTCATCCTGTTTACGCCGGAAGCGCTGGTGATATCCTGAATCGTAACCTTGCTGAGAGGTTTTGTCTGAAGAAGCTTTCGAAGAGAATGGGAAAGAAGGTGTTTGGTGGAATCTTTCATAGAGACCTCCGTAGAATTGAATAAAAAAGAAAAAAGACGAATCCGGTGTTCGTCTTTTTTTAATGAAATGGACTTGAACCCTTAATATCCGAACACTCGATTGTCGAGGTGTTCTGCCCCGATAGGTTGAACGTGAAGACCAGCTTTCGCCCTCCGTCCGGGTTGTCAAAGACGTAAAGCGAGTTGAGCAATGTATCAATTACTCTTCG
>JAGBND010000097.1 GCA_017634575.1 Bacillota bacterium | reverse complement strand
AGGCCATCGACCTGGTGGATGAAGCCTGCGCCATGATAAGAACCGAGATCGATTCCATGCCCACGGAGTTGGATGAGATTCAGCGAAAGATTATGCAGTTGGAAATTGAAGAGGCCGCGCTGAAGAAGGAAACGGATCAGATTTCCCTGGAGCATCTGAGCGAGATCCAGCGGGAGCTGGCGGATGAGCGAGAGAAGTTTGCCGCCATGAAGGCCAGATGGGATCAGGAAAAGCAGGGTATCGGCAAGGTGCAGAAGCTCAGAGAAGAGATCGAAGGCGTCAATGCGGATATCGAGCGGGCAGAGCATAGCTACGATCTGAACAAGCTGGCGGAATTGAAATACGGAAAGCTGCCGCAGCTGAAAAAACAGCTGGAGGAAGAGGAAAAGCTGGCTGAGAAGAATACCGGCAAGACATCGCTGCTGAGGGATAAGGTCACGGAAGAGGAGATCGCCCGGATCGTGGGGCGCTGGACCGGCATTCCTGTCAGCAAGCTGGTAGAGAGTGAACGGGAAAAGCTGCTGCATCTGGATGATGTGCTGCATCAGCGGGTCGTCGGTCAGGACGAGGCCGTGCAGCGGGTATGCGACGCTATCCTGCGGTCCCGCGCCGGCATCAAAGATCCAGATCGGCCCATCGGGTCGTTCCTGTTCATGGGTCCCACTGGCGTTGGTAAAACGGAGCTGGCCAAAGCTCTGGCGCAGGCGCTGTTTGACAATGAGAAAAACATGGTCCGGATCGATATGAGCGAGTACATGGAGAAATATTCGGTCTCCAGGCTGATCGGAGCGCCTCCCGGATATGTGGGTTACGACGAAGGCGGCCAGCTGACGGAAGCTGTGCGCCGCTCTCCTTACAGCGTGGTGCTGTTTGATGAAATCGAAAAAGCTCATCCTGACGTGTTCAACGTGCTGCTGCAGGTGCTGGATGACGGCAGGATCACCGATTCTCAGGGCAGAACCGTTGATTTCAAAAATACCATTATTATCCTGACGTCGAACCTGGGATCTCAGTTGATTCTGGATGGAATTAACGAAGAAACCGGTGAAATCAGCGAAGCGGCCCGGGAGCATGTGCAGAGCCTGCTGAAGCAGTCCTTCCGTCCGGAGTTTCTGAATCGTCTGGACGAAATAGTGTTCTACAAGCCGCTGACCAAAGACAATATCCGCATGATTGTGGATCTGCAGCTGAAGGAACTGGATGAAAGGCTGAAGGATAAGCAGCTGTCGGTTACCTTGACCGAAAAAGCAAGGAATTATATCATCGACGGCGGCTATGATCCGGTATACGGCGCCCGTCCGCTGAAACGGTTTATGCAGGCCAAGATAGAAACCTTGCTGGCCAGGAAGATGATCGCCGAAGATTTGGCGCCCGGAACCAATATTACGGTTGATTATGATGGAACGAGGCTGGTGGCAGAAAGCTGATAGAATCCTGTTGACGAAGCCTCTGTCATGTGTCTCCATGCTCTGCCGCCGCTCTTTTCAAGTTAGAATCCTTGGGATGCTGCGGAAGCCGTGTGGAGACAGATGGCAGAGGCTTTCTGCGCTCCTGGATTTGAATTTGTCAAATGCTTGGCTCGAAATTGCAGCATTGTCGACAGATGATGAGGATTGAGGGATGAAATGGATGAAATAGTTATCATAATTCCCTTGATTTATCGTTGAAAAATCGGGGAGGATATTTTATAATGGTATTTGGCGTTTTCTGTCGCTGATGGTCCGGGACCGATGGTTCCTGACCGGCGGAGTCTGGCTTTAAGGGGTTTACTTTGGAGCCGGAGGATGGGGCGGCAGCATGGATGCCCGTGCAGACAACGTATTTTTGCGAGGTTGCTATGAAGAAACTTTGGTGGATTATTCCGGTTATTCTGCTGCTGGGCGCGGTGGGATATTTCTATTATACAGGCTATCAGCGTTCTTTGAATGAGTATCTTCAGGGGACGTATATTAATGGAATGGACGTGTCCGGCATGAAGCCGGCGGATGTGGATGCGATCTTAAACAAACCGGGCCGGACTTTTACCGTGACGGAGATGAATGCCGAAACCCGCGAACCGATGGAAGAGACCATGGATCTGAAGGCGCTGGGATATACGCAGCTGTTTGATACCCAGGGGATCCTGGACAGACAGCCGCACTGGGACTGGTTTGTTTCCTACTGGAAACAGAACCGCCAGGAGATTGCCTACACCGGTTTTACCATTGACGAGAATAAGGTTGCTTCAGCGATCGCTTCCCTTTACTGCATGCAGCCGGAGAACAACATTGCTCCGGTGGATGCGGAACTGAAGGCAGAGGATGGCCACTATTTTGTGACGGAATCCGACGATGGCTGCCAGATCGATACAGATGCAGCTGCCCGGCTGGTTCAGGAGGCTGTGATGGCGGAGAAGGTCACCATCGATCTGACGGCGGAGGATCTTGGCCTTTACAGTGAAGCCGCGGTAAAAACGGACGATGCGGGTCTGGCCAAGCAGATCGAGGATCTGAACAAGGTCTGGGAGAAAACCATCACCGTGGAGATGTACGGCTCGGTGAAGGAAGTGATCGACGAAGAAATGCTCCGAAAGCTGCTCATTCCGAAGGAATTTGATGTCTATATCAACGAAACGGAATTGACGGCATATGTGGAAGAGCTTTTTGATCAGTACAGCACCTGGCAGCGGGAGAGAGAGTTTAAGACCAGCACCGGAAAGACCGTCAAGATTGGCACGGAAAACGACATTTTCGGCTACGATATGAACAAAGAAGAGACCAAAGCTGCCATTCACGATGCCCTGCTGTCGAAAAAGGACGAAACCTGTGAGGCCGTCTGGGATTACGAAGGCTACTGGGACGATGAAATGGGGAACGACATTGGCAGAACCTACGTCGAGATTTCCATTGAGGATCAGCACCTTTGGTACTATGTGGACGGCGAACTGAAGATGGAAACCGATGTGGTGACCGGCAACAGGGGAGTGACAGACACGCCCAAGGGCGTCTTTGTAATCTGGGCGAAGCGGACCAAGGTCACCTTGATCGGTGAAGACTACCAGACGCCGGTGGAGCTGTGGCTGCCCATTACCTGGGACGGCATCGGCATTCACGATGCGTCCTGGCGGTCCACCTTCGGAGGCAGCCTGTACGACGGCGGCGGTTCCCACGGATGCATCAACACGCCGTACAGCTTCTGCCAGCCCTTCTTTGACACAGTTGAATTGGAAACCCCGGTTGTAATTTATTAATAGTGATCTATTTAGAGAAATAAAATGGTGAGTAATTTATGAGCAAATTTGGCAAATGGACATTGGGAATCCTGTTTGCGGGTCTTATCGGTGCATATATCACTGGCAATGCCTATACCAGGCTTCGTTTTTTCCCGGGCACAACCATCAACGGGGTGGATGTGGGCACCTTAAATGCGGAGCAGGCCGAGGAGAAGCTGAATGAATCAGCGCCGTATTTCAGCGTCATTGAGCTTGATGCCGATACCCGGGACGTAAAGACAGAGGTGATTGACCTGGGCGATATCGGTTATGAGGCGGATTACGATACCCAGTCGCTTCTGAATGCGCAGCCCCATATGGGATGGGTGAAGCTGCTGGACGGCGCGCCTGCCCTGACGCTGGAGAAAACCGATTTTACCTACGATCCTGCGCTGCTGTCGCAGCGGATCGACCAGCTTTACTGTATGCAGCCGGAAAATCAGGTGGAGCCGGTGAATGCCTATCTGGTGGGCGGCGAGAACAGTGTTTCCATCGAGGAAGCGGATGATGGCTGCCTGCTGATCGAGGAACCTGCCAGAGAGCTGATCACGCAGGCGATTGACCAGGAAAAATCCTCCGTGGACCTGACCAAAGCCTGTTACGCCAAAGCTTCCCGTACATCCGATGACCAGATCTATCAGGCCATCGCCAAACGTACCGTCAGTATATATAACAAAACAGTTACTATTCAGATCTATGACGATGTGTATGAATCCTTCCATGACGGCACCCTGCGCCAGATGGTGACGATTAATGAAGATCTGAGCTATACCATCGACGAGGAGGCCCTGAAATCCTATGTGCATGCCCTGGCTGAAAAATATCCTAATGTGATTCATCGAAGAGGGCTTCTTTCCAGCAGAGGCGATGTGGTGTCCGTGGGCGTAGCCGGCGACACCTATGAATACACCTTTGATGAAGCGGCAACGGTGGACAATATCCGGCAGATATTGCTTCTCATCGGGGATCAGCAAACATTTGCCTGCTGGACCCGGGATGTGACGGTGAGCAGTGAGGTAAACGGAGAGACCATTACAGAAGTGCAGAAATTGCCCGGACTGACCCGGGATGAGTTCGGACCGGGGACCGACTACGGCGGCACGTATATTGAGATCTCCATT
>JAGBND010000096.1 GCA_017634575.1 Bacillota bacterium | reverse complement strand
GATGGGCGCCTAAAAATTCCACCTTCAGGGGATAAATGGTCCAGTTTTTGGTGGTTATCTTAGGAAGCTCCTGCTCAAGCTTTCCTTTCAGATCCGGATTCATGGTCAGGCAAAGCAGCGTGGGGCCTGCGCCGGAAAGGCAGAAGGCTGCGCCGCTTTTTCGGATCAAAGCCTCGATGGCTTCGTAATCGGGAATCAGACTCTTGCGGTAATCCTGATGGAGCTTATCCTGCATAGCGGTTCTAAGCAGTTTTTCATTTCCCAGTTCCATGGCCTTTAAGACCATGGCGCCATGAGAAATATTGTAGATGGCATCCTGACGGCTCACCTCCTGGGGAAGCACGGCGCGGGCCTTCACGGTAGGCAGGTCAAAATCGGGAACCAGCGCAAGAAACTGCCAGCCGGGATGAAGGGGGAAACTGACGGTAACCGGAAGGCCGCCGTCTACCATGGAAGCCGTCAGGCCGCCGTAAAAAGCGGGGGCCAGGTTGTCAGGATGTCCCTCCATGGCGTTGGTAATATTCAAAAGGCCCTGGGTGGAGAGCTTGCCGCCCAGCAGAATATTGGCGCCCATGGCGCCGGCCACCAGAAGGGCGGCCGAGGATCCAAGTCCCCGGCAGATGGGAATATTGGCGTCAATATGAATATGCAGATCGCCAATGGATTCGCTCAGGGATTCGCAGACTGCGGAAAAAGCTTCAAAAGCCAGATTGTCCGGTCCCTGATAGGCTTCGTCGCAGCCGGTGATGCTAAGACCGGAGCCGCCCGGTTCACGGGTAAAGGTAACGTCCGTATATAAGCTCAGGGCGCAGCCGAAAGCATCAAAGCCGGGACCCAGGTTGGCAGTGGTGGCAGGAACACGGATTGTGACAGATTTCATGATATTTCTCCTATTCAAAAAGCTTTGCCATGCAAAAGCCTTTTATCATCGATACACAGGTTTTTTTGGATTGCCTTTGGCCTTCAGCTTCTTTCCATGACAAAGGCCTTCATCTCGGAAGGCTCGATAACCGCGGGATGCAGCTCGGGCAGCGAACGGATCAGGGCGAGATTGGCAGGTACGCTTAAGCTCGAAAAAGCAGAGAGCTGGTCCAGCTGCTCGAAGGGATCGGAAGAAGCGGTAACGGGATCAGCGGTCTTAGCCGATGCGGCCTCCAGAACCACCTTGGGGAATTTGAACACAGAGGCGGTAGAAAGAACCACCATCGGACGGGCATCCTCCGGATGCTCCTTCTGATAGACTTTTGCAGCGTGCCATCCGGCAGCGGTATGAGGATCCAGCAGATACTGATGGGACTGATAGACCTCGCCGATGGCGCTGGCAGCCTCTTCGTCTGTTGTAAAACCGCTCCAGAAGGATTCATCAAGCTTTTCTTTCAGCTGATCCGATACGCGGTAGAAGCCTTCTTCCTGCAGCTGCTTCATGTAAGCGGCCGTTTCCCCGCAGCTTTCGGACAACAGATAGAGCAGACGCTCCAGGTTGGAGGAGATCAGGATATCCATAGAGGGCGATGTGGTTTTAACAAGCTCCCTGCGCCGGTCGTAGATACCGGTGTGGAAAAAGTCGGTAAGCACATTGTTCTGGTTGGAGGCCACCAGCAATCGTCCGACGGGAAGGCCCAGCAGCTTTGCCAGATAGCCTGCTAAAATATCGCCGAAGTTGCCGGTGGGAACGCAGAAATTCACCTCGTCTCCCATATGGATATGGCCGCGGGATAAAAGATCCTGATAGGCTTTAAAATAGTACATGATCTGCGGAATCAGACGGCCGATATTGATGGAGTTGGCGGAGGATAGATGAATGCCCCTCTCGCCCAGCTTTTCGCCAAAGCGCTGATCCATAAAGAGCTTTTTGACGCCGCTTTGCGCATCATCAAAGTCACCGATGATGGCAGATGCGCTTAGGTTTTCGCCCTGCTGGGTGACCATCTGAAGCCGCTGCATGGGGGCGACGCCGCCATGGGGATAGAAGACCGTCAGTAAAATGCCCGGAACATTTGCAAATCCCGCCATGGCGGCCTTTCCGGTGTCACCGGAGGTGGCGGTTAAGATATGCAGCCTGGAGGAAGCATCTTTGCCGGTCAGCCGAAGAGATTCCCGCATCAGATAGGGGAGAATGCACAGGGCAATATCTTTAAAGGCATAGGTAGGACCGTGGAAAAGCTCCAGCACGGTGAAGGGTCCCACAGGAACCGTGGGGGTAATTTCAGGGGTATCGAACTTGGGAAGATAGGCCTTGGAAACCAGTGCTTCCATTTCAGGAATTTCCGGGAAAAATGCGGATAAAAGAGCCGCCTGAAGCCGGATGGGATCCAGTTTCAGGGCTTCTTTTACGTCGAATGCGGGCAGCGTTTCAAATATCATCAAACCACCGTCCGGCGCCAGTCCCTGGAGAATGGCTTCCGGTCCGGACAGGCGGCAGGAATGGTCTCTGGTAGAGTGATAGATCATAATCGTCTTCCTTTTGCGAACAGATGTGTGCTAATTGAGTACATCACAGTATACATCTTTGAAACTCTTTTGACAAGGGTTTTCTGAATAAAAATCCGCAGCTGCCAGAAAGGAAGCCGCGGATAAAAGGCAAAATGTTCATCTATAGCCGGCTGATCAGGAGAAAAATGCGAATCAGTCATTTTGCGGGGGCACGATTACAATAAACCCGCCCATGTTGTCGCCTGAAATCTGATACTCGCCGTTTTCAGGAACGGGAATTTCCGTTTCGTTTTCGCCGGCCGGCACATAAAACAGCGTATAATCACCATCCTCAAGGGAAATGGTATAGGGATCCATGGCGGTATAGGCGTGGATCATCTCGACCCATTCCTCCATGCAAAGATCCGTTCTGTAGATATCCGTTGCCGCCGGAATGCCTACATAACGGAAATGCCAGTCTTCATAGGCAATGCCGGTCTGCAGCTTTTTACCCTGAGGATAACGAAGAATATAGCCGTATTCATGGGCATGTTCATAGAGCCAGTTGTATACCTCGTCATCGGAATCGATAAATTCTCCCGTGATGATATTGCCAAGGTCGGTTGCCAGCCCGGTATGATGCTCGCTGTGGCCGGGAAGCATAATATAGTCCTCGGCATGGATGGTTCCGTTCAGATCGGAGTCCTCGTCAAACAGGGCCTGGGACTCCTCCGGTGAACGGTAACCATTGAGCACCAGAATTTCTTCCATCAGAGTCTCGTCATAATAGGCGCCAAGCATGCTGTGAAGGGCGCTTGCGGCAGGCTCGGTCATCTGGATTTCGAAGGATGAGAGATAATAATTGCCGCCTTCCTGATCGTACAATAAAGAAAGGTAATCTTCCGTGTCAGGGAAAACGTATTCATAGTCCTTGTTTACCACAATCAGATTGCCTGTATGCAGGTCGCTGCTGGAAACCGTGACTTTCGTATAGCCTTCAGGGAGCATGGCGGCGCGCTCTTTGGCAAGTCTTTCTTCTTCCAGCTTCAGGGCTTCCTGATGAAATTCATCGGAAAGGCTCAGCGCGTTTGTTCTGGCCGCCTGCAGCTGGGTTTGCAGATCAGAAGCCATCTGGTGAGTGGAGGTCAGGGACAGAATTTCCGGATCAAGGGGATTTGAAGAATCGGCGGAAGCAGAAGCCTCCGAAGATGAGGAAGCATTCAGCGCTTCAGACAGGGCAGCAGCTCTGTTGTCGGCGTTTCGCTGGGCAGCCTGGACGTAGAACCTGTGCCCGGTAAAGCCGCCAAAGGCTAAAAGCGCCAGAAGCAGCACCCCTGCAATGGTGAAGAAGAGATTGCGCTGTTGCTTTTCCGTCTTCAAAACCTGCTGGAGACGTTCCTCATTCGTCATGAGAACCTCCAGACGTGCCCTCCAAAGACAGCTCCTGCGCATAAGCTCTCATGCCTTCGATGGTCAGGGCCATGACATCGGCCAGATCCATTCCCAGCAGCTCGCAGCCCTTGACAATGACATCACGGTCGCATCCGGCGGCGAAGTGGCGGTCCTTAAACTTTTTCTTTACGCTTTTAACTTCCAGATCCAGAATGCCGTTCGGACGCATCAGGGAAGTAGCCATAACGATTCCTGTCAGCTCATCCACGGTGAAGAGCGATTTTTCCATATCGCTTTCGGGCTTTACGTCAATCGTAAGACCCCATCCGTGACTGATAATCGCCCGGATGTCCTCTTCGCTGACATCTTCGCCCTCCAGCAGCTGCCGGACATGATGGCAGTGCTCGTCGGGATATTTTTCGAAATCAATGTCATGAAGATAACCGATGGCGGCCCAATGATCCTCATTTTGACCATAATGACGAGCCATCGTCCGCATGGCAGCGGAAACCGCCAGAGAGTGCTTAAACAGATGCTCCTCGGTGATATGTTTTGGTAAAATGGTTTTAGCCAGTTCAAAAGTTAGCAAGGCAGATCCTCCTGTGAATGCTGCGGCTCTGATGCAAAGAGCAGGCAGCCTTGACGACGAAATTGCTCGATTTTCTCTTGTATTTTTTCTTCTGTAACACCGAAATAGACGGATAGATCCCTTCGGCATAAAAACTCAGTTGCGCAGCGGCTTACCAGCTTGCGGTAGATGGCAATTTCATCGGCGGTAAGCGGTTTGCCGCATTTTTTACATACAGCCATGCAGCTTAGCGGGCGTCGACGATTTCTGCCCGGTAGAGCCTGCAACTGTGGGCGGGAAGGGGAACACTGAAGATGCCGTTTGTGATGGTTTTCTCTTCCCCGGTCCAGAGCTCTTTGACTTTTAAGGTTTTGCCGGTTGACTCCGGCAGGCCGATCCGGTCCAGAGCCAGATAGCTGTTCCAGCGGGTGGAAGTCTCATCGGCAAAATTGAAGAAGCCGACCGCCAGATCGCCGTTGGAAAGAAGCCGGACGTAGATGGGATGTTCGTTGCGCTCACCGTCCATGTAGGTAACGGCGTAGGCGCTTGCATCGTAAGCCTGATTGTAATCAGCATCCTGGTTGATGGCAATCACATCCGGATTCATCAGGGTTTTTCTGGTTTCCTCATCCATGCTGCGGATATCGCAGCCGATCATCAAAGGCGAGCCAAGAAGCGCCCAGAGAGAGTAGTGCAGCCGGTATTCGTCCGGCGTGCAGCCGGCCAGACCTACATTGCCCTTACCGCCCATGCCCACAACCAGCATATCCATATCGGGATAGCAGTTAATGGAGCCATAGCGGATGGCGTCTTCAGCGATGAGAGACAAATCTTTGATGGAGCGCCAGGAATCGTTGATGTCGCCGGTGGTGCGCCAAAGATTGGCGCCGGTTTCCTTGATCCAGGTCTTGGTTTCATCGGATCCCCAGGAACAGGCGGAAAAAACGATGTCCCGGCCGCAGTTTGCCAGGGCCAGCGCCATGCGCTTGTAAAGCACTTTTCCCGGAATGGTTGAGGGATGGAAGCAGTAGTCGTATTTGAGGTAGTCAACGCCCCAGTCGGCAAAGGTTTTGGCATCGACAAATTCGTGTTCGAAACTGGCCGGATAGCCGGCGCAGGTAAGAGTGCCGGCGCAGGAATACATGCCGAATTTGAGTCCCTTGCTGTGAACATAATCGGCGACAAATTTCATGCCGTGGGGGAATTTTTCGGGATCCGGGACAAGCCGGCCATCCTCGCCGCGTTCTCTCAGAGACCAGCAATCATCGATCACCAGATAGTTGTAGCCAAGAGCAGCCAGGCCGGAAGATACAAGGGTGTCAGCAGATTCAAGGACCACCTGTTCGTTAATCGCTTCACCAAAGGTGTTCCAGGAATTCCAGCCCATAGGGGGAGTAAGCAGCAGCATGATAACCTCCTGAAAAAAGCATTGAAACCTTGATTTTTGACGGTTCCTAAGGTTCGTTGCCCGGAAAATAAAAAAGCCATGGCAGCAGGCCATGGAACAGGCAACAGCAACTGTATTGCTTAAAAGCAAGTAAGTTGGTGTGAAAGAATTCGCTGCGCAAATTCTTGTCTTTTTGGAAAGGCCGTCGAGGCCCAAGTCCAAAGAGCATACCTCAAATATCGCGGAGCGATATTTGTCTTTTTGGAAAGGCCGTCGAGGCCCAAGTCCAAAGAGCATACCTCAAATATCGCGGAGCGATATTTGACTTTTTGTGAAGCGCATCGAGCGCTTCACAAAAAGTGACCCCTGCGGGAATTGAACCCACGTTACCGCCGTGAAAGGGCGATGTCTTAACCTCTTGACCAAGGGGCCAACAGCTGGATGGCCTTTGTGCCATCCAGCTGTTCAAGAATTTCACTCCGTGAAATTCTTGAGGTGAAT
>JAGBND010000095.1 GCA_017634575.1 Bacillota bacterium | reverse complement strand
ATGCAGCTACCGCAAATTCAACTGCAGCCTGGGTGTCTTTGCCGGAAAGGAGGGCATAAATCAGGCCGCCGCCGAAGCTGTCGCCGCCGCCGATTCTGTCCACAATCCGAAGATGATATACTTTGGAGAAGCAGTATTCATCAGAAGCCACGTCGTAAAGCATTGCGCTCCAGTCGTTGTCGGAAGCGGAAATGCTCTCGCGAAGGGTAATGGCAACCTTTTCGAAGTGGAATTTCTCAGCCAGCTGACGGGCTACGGATTTGTAGCCTTCCTTATTCAGCTTACCGCCGGTGATATCGGTAGCCTCAGCCTCGATGCCGAAAACGTCCTTGGCATCTTCCTCGTTGGAAATGCAGACATCTACGTATTCGCAAAGCTTGGTCATGGCCTCACGAGCCTCGGCTCTGGTCCAGAGCTTGCCGCGGTAGTTCAGATCGCAGCTGATCTTTACGCCGCGTTCTTTGGCAGCCTTGCAGGCCTGAAGGCAGGCTTCCACCATGTTCGGGCCAAGGGCGGGGGTGATGCCGGTGAAGTGGAACCACTCAGCGCCATCAAAAATCTTATCCCAGTCGAACTCGGAAGGATCTGCTTCGGAAATGGCGGAATGAGCGCGGTCGTAGATGCATACGGAAGCGCGCTGGGAAGCGCCCTTTTCGTTGAAGTAAATACCGACACGGTCGCCGCCGCGGACAATCTTGGAGGTATCCACGCCATACCGGCGGAGAGAATTCACTGCGCTCTGGCCAATGGCGTGGGCGGGAAGCTTGGTTACATAAACTGCGTCAAATCCATAATTAGCAAGGGAAACCGCTACGTTGGCTTCGCCGCCGCCAAAAGTAAACTCCAGGTTGCTGGCCTGAACAAAGCGTTCATAGTTATAGGGCTGAAGACGAATCATCAATTCACCGAAGGTAACTACTTTTGCCATCATCTAATCTCCTTAAATATATAATTGAAATGTCGGAGTTTTCACCAGGGCGAAAACTCGATCCGGACCTCACATGCTTGAACCTGTGTGGATCAGATGGTCCGGATCTCCTTCACAATGTCCGCTGCTTCGCGAACCATAGCTTCGATCTCATCAAACTTACCGGCCTTGATCAGGTCGCCTTTTACCATCCAGCTGCCGCCGCAGGCAACAATCTTGTCATATTTCAGATAATCGCGGACATTCTTAGCACTGATTCCGCCGGTAGGCATGAATTTCAGGCCAACATAGGGACCTGCAAGGGCTTTAATCATGGGAAGACCGCCTGCGGGCTCTGCCGGGAAGAATTTGACAACATCCAGACCAAGCTCCAGCGCCTGCTCGATCTCGCTGGGCGTGCAAACGCCGGGTGTCATGGGAATGCCTTTGTCCAGCACATATTTTGTAACCTTCGGGTTCAGTCCGGGGCTGACAATAAATTTCGCGCCGGCGTCGATGGCCCGGTCAGCCTGCTCGGTCGTAAGAACCGTGCCGGCGCCTACCAGCATATCCGGATATGCTTTGGAAATCTGACGGATCGCTTCTTCAGCAGCTGCCGTGCGGAATGTGACCTCAGCACAGGGAAGACCGCCGTCCATCAGCGCCTTCGCGAGCGGAAGCGCATCTTCAACACGGTCCAGAACCACAACAGGAACAATACCAATCTTGTTTAATTGCTGCAATACTTCATTCATTACTTTTACCCTCCGGAAAATTAATAAAAACGAACTCATACGTATGATATTATACCACATGCACCTTCACATTTACAAGGATTACAACTTTTCTCCAGAAAATTCCACTCTTGGGTACTTTACATTTGTCACCGGGTGATGTATTATTTTATTATACATTCAAATTTGTCAGCAAAGTGCGTTTCCAGGAGAGGATCTGTGCTTTGCAGAAAGGATGGTAATTAAATGGCATTTTGTCCTCAATGTGGTACCAACGTTCCTGATGGCGTTCCGAATTGCCCCAACTGCGGAGCACCGATGACAGCAGCCCCTTTTGATCCCAACCAGCCGCAGCCCGGCTATCAGCAGTTCCAGCAGCCTGGAATGCCGCCTCAGGGCTATCCGGCTCCCTATCCGTCAGCTGATCCCAAAGATCACACAGCAGAATTCGACCCGAAGGATATTTCCAACGGCAAGGTTTTCGCTATGTGCGCTTACCTTCTGGGAACCATCGGCTGCATCATGGCCCTTCTTGGCGCTCAGAAATCTGAATACGCTATGTTCCATGTCCGCCAGGCTCTGAAGCTTTCTGTCACCGAGAATCTTCTGACGATTCTTTCTATTCTGCTTGTATGGACTGTGATTGTTCCCATCGCAGGCAGCATCTGCATGGTCATCATTTTTGTCGTTCGTATTATCCTGTTCTTCCATGTTGCAAACGGCAAAGCTAAAGATGCTCCCATCATCGGATCCCTTGGATTCCTGAAATAAGAGCATCCCCGTCTAAGCCTCACGGCTTATGAACGAACCACAAAAGACCTCTGAAAACCACATCCCGTGGATTTCAGAGGTCTTTTTTCATTTAAGCGTTTGGCGGGAGCAGCCGCCGCGCTGTCTTATTTTGCAGCAATCTCTTTCAGAATCCGATCATACTCCGCTTCATCCAGCTTGTACTTCTTCTGATAAAGGAAGTAGGAGATCAGCATCATCACGCAGGGAAGCACGGTCATAGCCAGCAGAAGGCCGGTGCTCTGGGAGGGGGTGACGCCGGAAAGGACCTTGGCAATTTCTGCGCTCTTCTGAGCATCCGCAATGGCGCCGGAGGCTGCCTGATTTTCCAGATCGGAAATCTGATTGGAATAGCTGGTGACCTTGAAAACAAGGTACGTCAAGGTAGTAATGACAACGGTCAGGGCCGACGCCAGCTTGGTCAGGAAGGGTCTGAGGGAACTGATAATAGCCTCATCCCGGGTTCCGAATTTGTATTCGTTATACTCTACCGTATTCATAATGGAAATCATCATAATCAGGTAGAAACCATACTGACCGAAGTTGGCCAGCATATAGCCTACGGTGACGATATAGAATTTCAGCATATTGCCATGGGGCATAAACAGACCCGGCAGCAGCATCAGAAGATATCCGAAGGTAGCGATGACAGCCAGCACGCTCATCAGCTTTTTGCGGGGCAGCTTTCTGGAAATAGCCGGATAGAAAATCATCAGCAACGCTGTCACGGACATGCCGACGGTGGTAAAGAGCGAATACAGACCGCCCTCATAGCCAAACTCAAAGTAAATATAGGTTGAGCCGATGCCGCCCAGCACGATGCCGTTGCCGATCTGCTGGATCAGGAAAATCAGAGCAATCCACATCAGCTGATCGTTTCCGGTGATGGTGCCCACGATCTTTTTAAAGCTGACCTTGGGGGCATCTTCTTTGATATAGTCACGCCTTTCCTTAACCCCAAAAATCGTGAAAGCCAGAAACAGTGGACCAAGAATGGCGATCACCAGAGCGATTCGTCCATAGGCAATGGTCGCGGAGGAGCCGATGGCCATGGAGCCGGCGGTGAGCATGGGGATCAGCACGGAAGCCAGGGTTCCGCCGATGCCGGCAAACAGCGTGGCCCGGGAGGTAAACTGGTTTCTTGCATCCGCATCCGAGGAAAGCGCGGGCACCATGCCCCAGTAGGAAATATCGTGCATGGTATAGGTGATGCTGTAGGCAAAGTAGAAGAAACCAAACAGCCAGATAAAGCTCCAGCCCTGGAGATTTGTATTGAAGACGATATAAACCACAACAGAAGTGGACAAAATGCCAATTGTCAGCCAGGGCTTAAACTTACCCCATTTGGTTCTCGTCCGCTCGATAATGTTGCCCATGATAGGATCGTTTAATGCGTCGAAAATACGGGAGGCTACCATAATGGCCGTAATCGCGCCCAGCTGAGCCGCAGTCAGCTGCCTGGTGAACAGGATGAAGGTCATCAGGAAGTTTGTGACCAGGTTGTAGATCATATCACGGCCGATGGTCCCGATGGGGAACAGAATCAGATTTTTCTTGCGCTGTTTTAAATCTTCCATTGTCATACCTCAATCATCAAGTAGTATCGTCGGGCTGATCTAAAAAAGTTCAGGGCTTCCGGTAGGTCTCAAACCATCTTCCGTTGGTGAAATCGGGAATCATAACCGGGGCGCCGCCCTGCAGAATGGACTGCTCTGCAAGAACGCCTATGCTCATCCAGGCGGCCATATCGTAAACATCGATAGGCGGGTCTGTCTGATCCCGGACGCTGTCGAAAAAGGCCCGGTCCACCAGATAGTCCATGCCGCCGTGACCGCCCCTTACCCCGTCGTTTAGGAAATTCACCCAGGTAGGGGATTCGTATTGCTGACGGTAATCATCGGCGCAGCCCCAATGCTTTCTCCAGTAGAAGCCTTCCATCTCGTCATACTGACCGTCCAGCCAGATGGACTGATTGTCTTCCTGGTAGATGCCTTTGGTGCCCTGTACCACCAGGCCGCGGCTGTAAAACCGGGGAAGGGAGGTATCCAGGGTCAGGGTGATGGTCTCTCCGTGGGCGCAGGTGATAATCGTTGTGGTGACATCTCCCTGAGCGAAGGGGAAACTTACCTGATCGCCGTTCGGACCCTGGTCCTTCAGGTTGTATGCGTTAAGCCCCCTGGCACAGGAGCTCTGGGAAACCAGCTTCACCATCCGGTTGCCGTGACCGATTCCCAGCATCTGGCAGATGGGGCCAAGCTCATGGGTCGGATAGTTTTCGGTATTGCGGTGACGGTAGTTGGCATTGCGGTAATGACGGTTTTCCCTGCCCCGGCTGATCTCTTCTCTCAGATCATGCCGATATCCGCCCTCCAGATGAACCAGATCGCCAAAAACGCCCTGGCTGATCATGTTCATGATCATCATCTCGTAGCGGCCATAGCAGCAGTTTTCCAGCAGCATGCAGGGAACCTTTGTCTCTTCGTAGGTGTGCACCAGATCCCAAAGCTGTTCAAGCGAATAGGCGGCGCCCACCTCCACCCCGGGTCTGATGCCTGCTCTCATGGCCTGGATAGCCATGGGAATATGCGTCTCCCAGGAAGTGGTAATCATCACGCAGTCCAGCCCCTCAAGAGCCAGTATTTCCTCAAAATCGGCGCTCTGCAGAGGCTCTGCTCCGTTCTTTTTCTTCACAGCCGCGGCAGCCCTGGCCATTCTGTCCTCAAACAGATCACAGACGCCAATCACCTGCACATCATCCATCGTCAGCACCACATCCTTCAGGAGACTATAGCCCCTGCTCCCAAGTCCAACGATGGCCGTTTTAATTGTCTTCATTAACTTCTCCTAAAAACAGATCGAGACCCCCACTATCAAGATCCCGTCATGAATAATCGTAAATTTAATTATATCCCATCTTCGCAGCAAGAACAATAGTAATTACAACAAACTTCGTTTTCTTCAGCTCTCCTGAAAAAAACACAGCTTCACATAGAACCCTGAAAAGGCATCTTATAAAGAAAACTCCCATCAATCAGCTCCCAAAAAACCTGCTAAAACATCTCATCAGGTAAACTGTGCCCCAAAAAACAGAGCCGCCATATCCCCCTCCTGCGGGCGCCTCCGCACATCTGAAGCATTCTGTTCTCAGACAGCAAGGCGGCGAAGACCGCAGGAGGGGGATATGGCGGCGACGTCCGCATAGTCATGCGGCGGCGACATCAAGGCACACATTTACCCCCTAATCATTGGTTAACTGCGACGTATACAGCTCATAATAAGCCCCGCGCTGCTCCATCAGCTCCGTGTGGCTTCCGCTCTCCACGATCTGTCCATCATTGATGTACAGGATGCGGTCGCAGTCTTTAATGGTGGACAGACGATGCGCCACCACAAAGGAAGTACGATCCTTCAAAAGCTGTTTAATGCCCTCCTGAACCAAAAGTTCGGTATTGGTATCAATCGAGGAGGTCGCTTCATCCAGAATCAGAATTTTCGGATCCGACAGCAGGGTTCTCGCAAAGGACAAAAGCTGCCGCTGACCAGCGGAGAGCATATCGCCCCGCTCGTTGATCTCGGTGTCGTATCCGTTAGGCATCCGGGAGATAAAGTCATCCGCAAAAACCTGTTTGGCAGCGGCGATGCACTCCTCATCCGTCGCATCCAGCCGGCCGTAACGAATGTTTTCCATGATGCTTCCGGAGAAAATAAAGGTATCCTGCAGCATGATGCCCATCTGGGAGCGGATGGACCTTAAGGTGGCTTTGGATATATCGTGCCCGTCGATCAGCACCTGGCCGCTTTTCAGATTGTAGAAGCGGGAAACCAGGTTAATAATCGTAGACTTTCCGGCGCCGGTAGGGCCGACGAGGGCAATGGACTCGCCTGCCTCTACATGGAAGCTGACATCCTTCAGAATCGGCCGGTCCTTCTCGTACTCGAACACCACATGCTCAAAATCCACCTGGCCTTCCATGCCCGGCAGATCCTCGGCGCCCTCCACATCGGTCACGGTCACCGGCTCATCCATCAGCTGGAAAATGCGCTCCAGATAAGAAATGGTGTTGATCAGCTGGTTGTAATAGTTGGAAAGCTGCTGGATGGGACCCCAGAAACGGTTGGCGTAGCTGGTCATAGCCACCAGAAGGCCTACCGCGATGGAATCCCGCAGGTAAATCACGCCCACCAGATAAATGGCGTAAAAGACCGCCTTTGAAATAACCATCGACAGAGGCCATACGCTGTGGTTGATGGTCACTGCCTTCAAATATGCCTTTTTCGCATCCCGGGCCAGCTCTTTGTTAATTCCGCCGTTGACGGTTTCGCGGGCAAAGCTCTGGGTAACCCGCTCGCCGTTAATACTCTCGGAAAGATAAGCGGTAAAGTTGGAATGCTTGTTGGCCTGCAGTTGCCAGGCGCGCCGCTGAGCCTTCTTAATGGAAAAGATATAAACAATGAACACCGGCAGTCCGGCCAGCACCACCAAAGACAGCTTCGGCGAGAGAATCACCATAAAGACCGCAATCAGAATCAGCGACAGAAACTGCAGAATAATATTGACGATTCCGTTTGTCAGAAAGTCCGACACGGAGTTGACATAGTTCACCACTCTGACCAGAATCTTGCCATGGGGGCGGGAATCAAAGTAATCAAAGGGAAGCTCCTGCAGATGCACATACAAATCCCGCCTGATGTCGCGGATAATCGCCTGGCCCGCCTGGGCGCTGCATCTGGAACGATACTTGTTGCAAAAAGCCTGGGCGATCACAATCAGGATAATCATACAGCCGGCGATCACAAGACCCTTCACGTCACCGGCAGGAATCTGTTCATCGATGGCATTGGCAGTAAAGAGCGGCATCAGCAGACCAAGGACGATGGAAACCGCACTGAAGAAGAAAGCGCCAAAGAACCATTTTTTGTAGCGTCTGATATAGACAAAGCTGCGTTTCAGGTGGGTGAGGTCGAACTCGGTCTCCAGCGTCTCATCGACATTGTATTTATTTCTGGCCATTATCTCACACCCCCTTTCGCAGGTGTATACTCAGGCTTCCGGCTCTCAAAAGCAGTGGTCTTCGTATTTTTCGCCACCGCTTCCCTAGCCGCGGCCAGATCTTCTTCGGTTGCGATGCCCTGCTGAATCCGGTAAATATTGTAATAATAGCCCTTTTTCTCGAGGAGCTGCTGATGGGTGCCGGATTCAGTAACCTTTCCATCCTGCAAAATGAAAATGATATCGGCGTTTTTCACCGAGCTGATCCGCTGCGCCACGATCAGCGTGGTCGCCTTTTTCTTTCTGGCCGCCAGATGCTGCTGAATATACTGCTCGGTTTCCATATCCACCGCAGAGGTGGTATCGTCCAGAATCAGAATCGGCGCATTCATCGCCAGGGCTCTGGCAAGGGAGAGCCGCTGCTTCTGTCCGCCGGACAGGCCCATTCCCCGCTCTCCCACGATGGTATCGTATCCATCCGGAAGACGCTTGATGAAATCATCCGCAGCCGCATCCTCAGCCGCCTGATAGACCACATCATTGGAGACATCCGGCACGCCGTAAGCGATATTCGATTCCACCGTATCGGAAAACAGGAACACATCCTGCAGCGCCACGCCGATATTGCGTCTTAAATGCTGCAGATCGTATCTGGATACATCGATTCCGTCCACCTTGACATGACCCGAAGTCGGATCCACAAACCGGGTAATCAGGTTGAAAACAGAAGATTTTCCCGAACCGGTGGGGCCCATAATACCCACTGTGGCGCCTGCCGGAATATGCATATTAATATCTTTGAGAATCGGATCGCCGTCAAAGGTCAGCGATACATGCTCCAGGTCGATATCGCCGCGGATCTCCTTGTTCGGAACAGGCTTTTCAGGAGACTGAATCTCAGGCTCGGACAGATAGAGCTCCTGCACCCGTTCACAGCTGACCAGGAACCGCTGGGTATCGTTGATCAGAAAGCCCATCATCAGAAAAGGCTCATTCATCATCCAGCTCAGGGATGTGAAAACCAGCAAATCGCCGACCGTAATCTGCTTCCAGATAACCAGCAGGGCGCCCACCACGATGGCGGTGCCTGTCATGATATTGCCCACGGTTTCCATAACCGGTGAATAGGTGGTCCAGGCCTTGTTGGCCTTGAGGTTCATTTCATAATATTTGACATTTTCCTTGTCAAATTTTTCAATTTCGTGGTCTTCCCGGCAAAACGCGCGCACCACCCGGTTTCCGGCAATATTCTCGGAAACAACGGTGTTCAGCTTGGATAACTGCTGTCTGGCCTCTCCGAAAATCGGCCGCACTTTTTTGCCCAGGGTAATGGCAGCCCAAAACGCAAAGGGCGCCAGCGCCAGCTCGATCAGCGTAAATTTCCAGCTGATGGCAAAAAACACAATCAGCACGGCGGTAAGCATCACCACGGAATCAAAAATGGAATAGGACACAAAGCAAAGGAAGTGATTGATGGCTTCCACATCGCCGGTGCACTTGTTAATCAGATCGCCCGACCGGTTCGCCATCAAAAAGCTGCGGCTTTGCTCGGACAGCTTTTTATACAGCGCCTGCCGAATCTCAAAGGTAGCCTGCTGGGAGGCCTGCTCTCTGAACAGGTTCGACAAAAAGCGCACAAAAACCCGAAGAACCAGAATGCCAAAGCCTAAAAGAACCAGCGGGAGCAGCTGCTGCACCACCGCTCTGGTAGGAATCGATGCATCCTCAAACATCGGATAAAGAAGATCGTTGACGATCTTTTTTACAATCTGGGGATCAATGACCATCAGCGCAGTAGACAGGATCATCAACACATAGGCAGCATAAAGCTTGTACCTGGATTTTCCCAGAAAGGAAAATGCCCATTTGATCTGATTCATAAAAAAACCCCGAATGTATAAAAAATGTGGTAACTGCTCAGGCCCCGTTCGGAGACTTGAACAGTTACTATGGATTTTCACATTATACATCCAGGATTTTAAAAAGCAACTGGTATTTTAACTATATTTTAATAAGGATTACTTCTCGTGGGGTTCAATATGATGACTGGTCACTTCATCCACCCGCTGAACAGGGGCCACATAGTGAATCGCGTTGTCAATGACCCTGATCACTGCCGGGTTGTAATAGCTGGGGAGGGTTTCATGGCCGGGATGGAAATAGAAGATTTTGCCAAGGCCGCGGTGATACACGCTCATTCCCCTGAAGATTTCTCCGCCCTTCCACCAGGTGATGCCGATCAGCTCGTCCGGAACCGGAACGGTGAAAGGCTCCGCATAGGTCTCCTCCGCTTCGATCTCGATGGGATTCTCCACGCCTTTGACAATGGGATGCGTCTGGTCGAGGATCCAGATCCGTCCTGGATCGCCCTTTTCGTACCATTCCACGCCGCAGCGGGTGCCCATGAGGGCTCTGAAAACCTTGGATTCATGTCCGCTGTGCAGCACAATCAGTCCCATGCCGGCTCCCACTTCTTCGCAAATCATCCTGACGACTTCATCGTCCACCAGGTGATGGCGCATATGGCCCCACCAGATCAGCACATGCGTCTGTTTCAGGACATCTCTGGTGATCACGTCCCGATGATTCTCCAGCGTTGCGTAAGTAAACGAAAGCGCTTCAGGATCAATCTTGCTGACTCCCTCCGAAATGGCCATATGAATGCCTCTCGGATACATGTCCTGAGCCGGTCCGGGCTGGGACTCATGGACAAATTCGTTGTAAATCAGAATGTTCATTGCTTGCCTCCTTATATTTTTCGGATAATCACTTTACACTTCTTTGGACAGCCACAAAATCAGCGCATCCTCTTTGGGATTCGCGTAATAGCCCGGGCGCACCCCCGCGGAGCTGAATCCGATGGATTCGTACAGATGGATCGCAGCTTCGTTGCTTTTTCTGACCTCAAGGGTCCAGTAGAGGATCCCCAGTCCAGTGCCGGAATGAATCATTTCATCCATCAGGAGCCGGCCAAGGCCCAGGGTTCTGTAATCTTTCCGGACAGAAATGTTCATAATATGACCCTCGTCCAGAACCTGCCAGTAACCGGCATAGCCGATCACTTCACCCTTCAGATCCGCAACCAGGTAATGGGCCTTATCGTTTTCCATTTCCCTGGCAAGAGATTCTTCGCTCCAGCCGTTTCCGATGTTTTCTTCTTCAATAGCAAGAATAGAGGGAATATCTTCTTTTTTCATAGGTCTCAGCAGGATATCCCGCCTCACCCTGGCAGATCGTTCCCGTTCTGCCTGCGGCCTTCTCAGATAGGTAAGCTCAAGCTTCCATCCATCAACGGCAGCTGCAGGATTTTCCTCAAGCATCCTTACCGCGAGCCGGGCGGTGGATAAAGCGCTAAGCTGTTTTGCCTCGTCCGGCGCTTTCCTGTACCGGCTTCCCAGGGACTGCCTGAAAAACTCTTCGTAAAGGTCGGCGGCATCGCCGGCAAAAATGCAGGTTTCTTCACGGGAAAGCAGAAAATCCGCCAGCTCCTTGGGAGGCATTGCTTCGGGTTTCAGTATTTCTTTTAGATGGCCTTGGGAGACCTGATAGACTGCCGCGTAAACCTGGGATCTTCTGGCATCCATCGTCCCTACCAGAAGAGCCGTCTCATCCGGGGTTTCCAAAGACAGGCCGTAGCACAGGGACTCAAGGGTACCCACCGGAACGATCTTCTTTCCGCCCGAATAGGTGCCATCCTCCTGAATCCGCGCAGAAGAAAGAGAAAGCCCTTTCACCGTGGCCGCGCCGATGCGCAGCCCCGTGAAGGATCCAGGTCCGGCCGTCAAAGCCAGATAGTCCATATCTTTAACGGTTAAGCCTGCCTTTTTCAAAACTGTATCCACCATGGGCATCAGGGTTTGGGAATGGGTGAGGGCGCCGTCAGTGAAGACATCGCCAAGGACATCTTCCTTACCATCCTCCACTTTTAAAACGCAGGCGCCTGCCACTTTAGCGGCCGCTTCGATTGCCAGCAATATCATCGATAATAATCCGTCCCTTCTACCTGTATATCCGATTCATCATCAAGCCCTTGGAAAAAGGCTGTCCAGCAGCAGATCCTCCGCCGCGGAATCCTCCGATGCGATTTCGATCCGGCGGTAATCGGTTCCTTCGGCCAGATTCTTGGTCACCCTGATCCAGACCGCGTCGCCGGGCATCACATCGCTCATAAGATCAGCCCACTCAACCAGGATCACGCCATCCAGGCCAAGATACTCTTCCCATCCGATCTCGTAAAGCTCGTCTCCCTCTTCCAGACGGTAGACGTCAAAATGAGCGAAGGGAAGGCGGCCGCTCTTATATTCGCGGACAATCATAAAGGTGGGGCTTAAAATATCCTCCTGCACCCCAAGACCCTCCGCCATGCCTTTGGCCAGCACGGTTTTTCCGGTTCCCAGATCTCCCTGCAGGCAGAAGACCGTTCCCGGCTTTGCATGAAGGCCCAGCTGCTTTCCCAGCTCTCTGGTCTCTTCTTCAGAAAAAACTTCGATTGTTTTTTTCATAGGCGTTAACTCATTATGGTTCATACACAAAGAAGTCCAGAAAGGCGCAGTATGCCTTTCCGGACAGCATCCTTACTCGTTTGTTTTCATATGAATGAGATTTAGCTTGATCAGATCCTTGGTGGAATAGCTGCGGTACACATCCGCCACTGCCGCATCATACAGGGCTGCATCAAAGGGCTTGGCCATGTCATCCAGCAAAAGGCTTCGCAGCTTTCTGGAAAAGTCCGGCGTTAAGCGGACCAGCCTGTGGGCGGCCAGGGTATTGTCGGCGCAATCCACCAGAAATGCATCCAACGCATAGCCCAGGTGGGATTCCTGCAGCTCGGGCAGCGTCTTATCCCGGTCAGAAAAATGGGTGCTGTAAGGCGCATCCGCCCAGTTCAGACGGCCGAACTGCGTCGCCACAAAGAGCACATGGCGAAGCTCTGTAACCGCGATCTGAAAGGTGCCGTTTTTAAACTCATTGATCTCTTCCTGAGAAGGCCGGCTATAGCGGTATACCAGCATCAGGGTAAAGGGCTCCACTGAAAAAACAGCTCCCTCCTCTTTAACAGGAGGGAGAGGAAATTCTTTTCCTACTTCAAAGCTCAGCATGTTACTTTCCTTCTTCCAGTCGTTCGATTTCTCCCAGCTTCTGCAGCGCGCGTGAGCGAATCACCAGTCTTGCATGCTCTTTGACAATCAGATAAGCATGACGTCCCCAGAACCACTCATCTGCGAACTGAGTCAGCAGGGATACCACGTAACGGATCTGAGGATCAACCTTTTTAAAGGTTGCCGCCAAATAATAAACGCCCTTTTTCTCATCCACATAGAGCTGATTCTTAAGCTGAAGATCCGCAGGGATGCGGGAGCACACCCGGCTCAGATTTTCAAAGGAATCAAACAGATAAATAACACCCTCTGCTCCGCCGGGAATTTCATCCATGGGGGAGCTTTCCTTTTCCGGCCTGCCCTTGAGGTTTCCATAAGAGGCGGCCGGTCCATGATCAGCGCCGGGTTGAGAAGGCGCGCCGAAGCCATTCCAGCTGCCCGCGCCGCCGGACCGGTCCTTGCCCGAATCCAGCGGGAAATTTGCCCCAAAAAGTCCGCCCAGCTCAGCCGGTCCGGAAACTCTGGTTACGGTAATGCTCAGCGTTCGTTCGGAAAGCGGAATTGCTTCAATCATTAAAGGCTTTTCGGAAAAATCGATGCCGAACTGCTCGTAGGCAGTGCGCATCATGTCATCGAAAAGCGCTTTTGTTTTGTCCGAGCCATAGCTGAGCTCGGCCATCTGCAAATTACGTTCTATCAGATCGGACTCGCTGAGGGTAAAGCGGATCTGATCCTGATTGATCCGTTCAGCTTTCATGTATGATATTACTCCTCTGTTACAAACTGTGACTCATCCGGAGCCATTTCTTCTGCTTTGGCTGCCAGATAGTCGTTGATATCTTCCATTACTTCATCCGCGTTCATGCCGTGGACGAAGCAAGCCTCTTCCAATGATTCTCCCTGGGAAGCAGGGCAGAAAATGCATCCCATTCCGTTTTGAATCAGAATAGCAGCAATCTCCTCGTCAATTTTCAGCATATCCGCAATAATCATATCTTTTGTAACTTGTAAAGCCATTGGACCGGTCCTCCTTATATTGTACGCTTCCGCCATCAGGGGAAGCTGACTGTGGCAGCAGTATATATTCTGCAATCAATTTATTATACACCATTTCCTTTATCTTGACAAGTATGCAAAACCCATGACGGAAGGCTCCTTCAGGCCGCAGACCGGATTTTTCGGAAAACAAAAACCGTCATTGCCGATCTTGGCAATGACGGTTTTGGGTTTGTTTTATATGTAAAACAATCAGCCCTGAGCCGGAGCGCCTACCGGGCAGGCAGCGGCGCAAGCGCCACACTCGATGCAAGCATCTGCATCGATCTCATATTTAGCTTCGCCTTCAGAAATAGCGCCAACGGGGCACTCAGCTGCGCAAGCTCCACATTTGATGCAATCGTCAGAAATTACATATGCCATAACAAAAATCCTCCCTTTTTTTCTATATTCAGCGGCGGACAACCGCTAAGGATAACTTATCATACTACAAATGTTTATTTGTTTCAAGTGTTTTTTTAACTGCCATAGCCTCCGCCGCCATAAGGCGCCTGGGCATGCAGCAAATTGGAGAACCGGGTGAACTGTCCGTCGTACCTGAGCTTCTCCGTGCCTACCGGGCCGTTTCTTTGTTTTGCCACAATAATCTCGGCCACATTTTTCTCTTCGGTGTCCGGATGATAATACTCATCGCGGTAGATAAACATGACCACATCGGCGTCCTGCTCGATGGCGCCGGACTCTCTCAGATCGCTCATCATGGGCCTGTGGTCGGCTCTTGATTCCAGACCACGTCCCAGCTGGGACAGCGCGATAACCGGCACATCCAGCTCTCTGGCCAGCATCTTCAGACCGCGGCTGATTTCAGAAATCTCCTGCTGACGGTTTTCCGAGCCCCGGGCGCTGCCGCTCATCAGCTGAAGGTAGTCGATCATAATCAGATCCAGTCCCTGCTCGATCTTCAGCTTCCGGCTTTTCTCCCGCACCTGGGACATGGTAATGCCGCCGGTGTCGTCGATATAGATCTTCGCCTGGGAAAGGGGTCCCAGAGCTTCAATCAAAGCCTCCCAGTCCCCATCTTCCAGCTCGCCGGTTCTGAATTTATTTAGTTCTACCCCTGATTCAACCGAAAGGATACGGTTCACCACCTGAACCGCCGACATTTCCAGTGAGAAGACGGCGCAGGTCTTCCCTGACTTAACGGCTGCGTTCTGCACCAGATTCAGTCCGAAGGCGGTCATTCCCATGGAGGGGCGGGCGCCGATAATAATCAGATCCGAAGGATGAAGGCCCGTGAGCTTGGCATCCAGATCGGTAAAGCCGGTAGGAATGCCGGAAATCTGTCCGCCGTTTTTAGCGGTTTCTTCAATGGTCCCGAAGGATTCCAGCAGCACATCCCGAATCAGCCTGAAATCCGATGAACCCTGGTTTTGCAGAATCCGGTAGACTTCCTGCTCCACATCCTCCGATAAGGCATCGATGGGCATATCCGCCGAAAAGCTGCGGGTAAGGATTTTGTTGCCCAGCGCAATATAACGCCTGTAGAGGGACCGGTCCTTGATAATCTTGATATACTGTCCTGCATAAACCGAATTGGGAACGGCTGCAGCTATCTGAGAAAGGTATTTCAGTCCGCCCGCCGCTTCCAGGGTTCCTCTGGTCTCCAGCTGGGCCTTTACCGTTACCAGATCCACAGGTTTCTTCTGGGTATAAAGGTCCAGCACCGCCTCAAAAATTTCCTTATGCCGGGGATTATAAAAATCCTCCGCCTGCAATTTCTCGCAGGCGGTTTCTAAAGCTTCCGGATCGATCAGGACCGATCCGATGGTAGATTGTTCGGCTTCTTCAGAATGCGGCGGGATCCGGGGGACAAGGGTCTCCTCAGGCATCGGCTACCACCGACATTCTGACTTCTGCGACGGCATTCGCCATCAGCTTAACCTGAACCGTATAATCACCAAGGCTCTTGATGTCCTCGGGAATGACAATTTTCTTTTTGTCAATTTCCAGTCCAAACTGGGCCTGCAGCGCATCCGCAACATCAGCGGTCGTAACAGCGCCGAAAAGTTTGCCGTTTTCACCGGCTTTTTCAGAAAGGGTGAAGGTTTTCTTGGAAAGCTCTTTCGCCAGTTCCTTTGCCTCGGCCTCCGCCTTTTCCTGACGAAGCGCAGCAGCCTTCTTCTGAACTTCCCACTGAGCGAGAACCTGCTTGGTTGCTTCTTCGCCCAGCTTTTTAGGAATCAGATAGTTTTTTGCATAACCATCAGCCACATTGACTATCTCACCGGCTTTGCCAAGTTTGGCAACATTTTCTTTTAATAAAATCTTCATTGTTTTTCGTTCCTTTCTAAGAGTTGCAAAAGACGCTCTCAGGCCAGATACGCCATAAAGGAGTCTGGCATGCCGGATCCAAAAAGGAGAAATCCGGCAGCCGTCTTTTGTATAAAGTATACCACGACACAGGCGGACCTTTCAAGTCTCATTGGTTGTTTTCTCCAGTTTTCCCACTATTTTCCTGTGATGGTTTTAATCGCCCGAATAACCTGCTCCTTGGCATCCTCCAGGGAAACGCCTTTGAGCTGAGCGCCGGCCATGGACAAGTGCCCGCCGCCGCCCAGTTCTTCCATAATCAGCTGGACGTTCACCTCGCCCAGGGATCTGGCGCTGATATTGATCTGCTGATGATCCATTTCGGTAATGACAAAGGAAGCCAGAATACCGTGAATATCCAGCAGCTCATCCGCCGCCTGGGCCGCAACGGTGGTCGCATTCGGCAGCTGGGAAGACCAGGTGGCAATGGCAATATCATCACCCCAGATCTGGGCGCCCGCCACCACCTGGGCCTTGGCCTTGTAATCGCCCATATCGTTTTTAAACATCTTACGGACCCGCACGCTGTCAGCGCCTTTGCGCTTAAGGTAAGCGGCGGCTTCAAAGGTTCTGACGCCTGTTTTAACCGTAAAGTTTTTGGTATCCAGCGCAATTCCGGCAAACAGTCCGTCTGCCTCCAGCGGATCCAGCCGGGGGTTTTCGATCATGTACTGCAAAAGCTCGGTCACCATTTCACTGGCCGAGGAAGCAAAGGGCTCCACATAGGAAATGGCAGCGCCGGAAACCGCATCCGCAGCCGCGCGGTGATGGTCGATGACCGCCAAAGAACCGGCATAGTCCAGAAGATCCCCATATTGCGCGATGACCTTGCGATTCACATCCACCAGAATCAGCAGGGTATTGGGTCCCAGATACTTCAGGGCTTCATCGTGGTCGATCATCAGACCCTGATAAGCCTCCTGCTCCGCCACCAGCCGGTAAAGATAGTCCACAGCCGCATGCTTTGCCGCGCTCATGACAATATTAACCGGTTTTTTCATTTCATATACAGCCCTGTACATGCCAAGGGCGGAACCGAAAGCGTCCAGGTCGGGATTGGCGTGGCCCATGAGAAGCACCCTGTCAGAGGCCTCGATCAGCTCCTTCAGCGCATAAGCCGTCAGTCTGGCTCTTACCCTGGTGGTGTTTTCCACCGAGGTGGACATGCCGCCGAAGAATTTCTGCTCGTCCTTTGTTCTTACGACGGCCTGATCGCCGCCGCGGCCCATCGCCAGATCCACGCCCATTCTGGCGTAGCTTCTGGCCTTTTCAATTTCCGGATCCACGCCAACGCCAATGGACAGGGTGGTCTGGAACCGGCCGCTTCCCAGCCGCTTGACCTCCTCCAGAATATGGAAGTTGTTCTGATAGAGCACGTCCAGGTTTTTACGGGGGAAGATAATCTGGAAACGGTCACGCTCCAGACGGGTCATAATACCGCTCAGGCTGGTGGAAAGATCGCTGAGGCTTCGATAGATGTTGGCCTCCAGCAGCGGCCTGAGGTTTTCGTCCATGGAACCTACGATCTGATCGTAGTTGTCCACATAAATCAGGCTGACGACGCTCTGCATTTCCCGGTTCTGCCGCTCCAGAAGCAGTTCTCTGGTGATATCCTGCAGGGAAAGGGAATAAACCTCTGTAAAGCCGCCCTCAGAGGGATTGTCGGTTTTGTCGCGCAGACGAATCTGGCTCATCAGCGCCTTAAAATCCTGCTCGTTCAGGTTGATCTGCTTGCTGATGGGATCCCAGTCCGGCTTGTCCGAGCCCCATTCGATGCCGATTTCCTCCAGGGTTTTGCCGTCGCACTGCTCGTGTTTCATCAGGCGGCGGAAGGCTTCGTTATACCAGACCAGCCGAAGATTGCTGGAGAGAAGTGCGAAGGGATATTCCCACTGGCTCATATACTGCTGATACTCCGAGCCCAGCTCCACGGCCTGGTCCAGCACCTGCTGGCGGAAGCGTTTGTTGTTGTCCCGGATCAGATACAGACTGATGCCTACCGAAACCGCGGCGATCACCAGGGCAAAAATCCACAAGGGAAACCCTGTCAGGAAAAAACCTGAAAAAGCGGCAATAACGACGCATACATCAAGCAGAATCAAAAGAATCGTCAGACTTTTGCGGCCTGAATTATCTTTAGTATCCATGGTCTGCAGTCTCCTTTACGCATTCGGATTAATTTCCTGATCATTTCGTAAAATACGTCTTACTCTTTTTTCCAGCTTCTCCCGGGGAACCATCACTTCCCGGCCGCAGATGCGGCAGCGGATTTTAAAATCGGCGCCGACGCGCAGTACGTCCCATTCTTTACTTCCGCAGGGATGTTCCTTCTTTAATCTGATTCCATCACCGATTCGGATATCCATGGTCCCGGCTCCTATGCGCCCTGATGCCTTTCGGCGCAGGCTTTTACAAAGGTTTCAAACAGTCCCCGCATCTTCGGGTCTGTGATCATCCTCTCCGGATGCCACTGCACTCCCACAAAGAAAAACTGCTCCGGTTTTTCGATTCCCTCGATCAGGCCGTCTTCAGACCAGGCGGTGATGTCAAAGGGATAGGGAGGCTGATTTTTCAGGACGGATTGATGATGAAAAGAGTTTACCCAGGCTTCTTCACCGATCATCCTGAAAAGCAGGCTGCCCTCTTTGGTTTTTACCTTGTGGGCAGGATACCAGTTGACCACCTTCTGCCCATGCTGAAAATGCGTATCTTCCTGATAAATATCCTGTGTAAGCTTTGCGCCCATCGCACAGGCCAGGGACTGGATTCCCCGGCAGATGCCCAGGACAGGCAGGTCCTTTTCGATACATTTTTTAGCCAGATTGATTTCCAGCGCATCTCTGAAGGGGAAGTAGCCGCCGCAGTCCTTGGTGGGCTGTTCGCCATAGAACTGGGGATCCACATCGGCTCCGCCGGTAAAAAGCACGCCGTCCAGCAACTCGAAAATCTCTTCCTCTACCGGGAAAAGCTTCAGAAACTCATCCCGGTCGCCGCTCCAGTTTTCAGGAGTGCGCACCGTCGGCATAAGCAGCAGCGGAACGCCGCCTGCTTTCCGGATGGATTCCACATAGGAATTAAAAATCAGATGCCCCTGACGCTCCTGATCGAAATCAGTCGTCAATCCAATCACAGGTCTTTTATTCATGTTAACCTCTTTTTTTCATTTCTACCAGAATCAATTCCGGAAAAATGCCGATCCTTGGACCCCCAAGGCCTTCCGAAACGATCATGGTGGTTATATTTTTATGATAGGGACCGTGGGTCAGCTTTGGCAGAAGGCCCTGATCGGGCGCGAGAAGTCTTCTCCCGCCGGGGAGCTTCATCAGTCCCCCGTGGGCATGGCCGCAAAATACCAGGTCCATCTTCAATTCCTGATACAGCTCAAAAAGCTCCGGACGATGGGACAAAACAATCTGCAGCATATCCTCCGGAACTGCTTTCATCACCTGTTCGTACTCCGCCTTTAGAACCGGTCCATAGCCGGAGTCCCGAAGAGATCCGTAAAATCCGTTTTCGTAGGAGGGATATAAACCGGTGAGCGCAAGCATACGGGAGGGATCCGGCGATTCGTTTTCCTTTAGAAGGGCCTCTTTCACTTCTCCGTTTTCCCTGGTCAGATAAACGGTTTCATCCTGCAGAAGCCTGACCCCTGCTTTGGAAAAATCTTCAATGAAGTCTTCCTTTGTATCCGCTCTTCCTTCGTGGTTTCCTAAAATGCTGTAAAAGGGCCACTCAGCCAGAAGCTTTTGGGACAATTCCCGAAGCAGCTTACGATCGGCTCCTTCGTATTCCTCCCGGATAAAATCACCGACGGACAAAATCAGCTCCGGCTCCAGGCGTCTGATTTTGGACAGGAGCATTTCCTGTCCTTCATCAAACCGATGGGCGTGAATATCCGCCAGCACCACAAATCGGAATCCATCGAAATCGGGTGGCAGAAAACGGCTTTCGATCCGGTAGCGGGTCGTTCTGATATTCCCGTTTCCGGGGGTATGCTCCAGAATCCGCTCAATGATATTCAGAAAGATTCTGAAGACTTTCATGCTGAAATTCATATGATTCATAGACGGCTGTCCTTTAATTGTTCGATACCAAGACGATTTTATTATAGACTGTCAACTCTCATTTGTCAAAGGGGCTGCGTTGCTTAGCTGGACGTTTTTTATCAAATGATAAAAAAGGCCTTGACATCGTCAAGGCCTTATGATAGGATTAAGCTGTATTCAGGGGATGTCCGGTTTCGACGGGGGCTGTAGACATTCCGGGAGCCATCCGCAGGCCAGACTGCGTCATCAACCGGACCTAAATATAAACGCTAACGACAATTACAACGAGTTATCGTTCGCAGCCTGATGGCTGTCATCCGCTTTAAGGTTCCTGCGCCTTAAAATCCGGGTGTCATAGAAGGCAGGGAACTTTCCGTCCTAAGCTTTGCGGGCGGATCAGATCTATGAAGCTACCAAGATTTCTATCCTGTCGATGGGAGAGGAATTAAGGGAAGTCTAATACATCGACTATGATGGTAGCCGGCCTGGGATCGAAGGGCTTTCGGACAGGAGTTCGATTCTCCTCATTTCCACCAAAAGGTTCAAATCCGAACTCGTTGTTTTTCGTGAAGCACACGTTCGGGTTTGTTACAATAGTTGAGGAAGTAGGCTAACGGCTTACTTCCTCTTTCGTTTTGTTGTACTGCGCTGTAGACAGTCCAAGCAAAGCACCGAGGAAGGTGTCAATCGCTGTGATAGTGCCTACGATCTGTTCTCCGTAAGGGAGACCCCAAATACTTGCCAGCGCAAAGTACAGAGTACCGAGAGCCGGAAGCACGATCTGTGCAATGAATTTCAGT
>JAGBND010000094.1 GCA_017634575.1 Bacillota bacterium | reverse complement strand
TGCCATCCACTCCTTTCATATACGTCTGCCACTGACCGGCGTATTTGCCTGATTTGACCTTCGTCAGTTTACTAATGGGCTCGTGGTATTTTCTTATGATATCCCACTTCAGCTTGGCGTTCATCTCTTCCAGTGCCGTATCACTCGGACTCATTGTAGCATACTTCTGTATGAAGTCTATGCGATCCCGGTCGGCTCGGAGAATGCCATCAGCAGTCGTGGATACCGGTGGTAAAGGTAAATGCCGCATGACGGCATTTACAGCTGAACCTTCCATGCGGCACCTCCTTCTGAAATTAGATTACAAGTATCTTTATATTGCAATGGACATCAGCCCGTATTTTTTGAAACGTATGTATCAGGTTTCAGTAATACGAATACCTCTGAAACCCTGCAAACTTTTGCCGTTGATATTGATCTTGCCTTTCCAAACACATCCCGGCGGGATTACGTTTCCAGGGTACTCACTTTCGTTGTAGTCATGCTGCATTCTGAACTTCTTAGAAAAAGCAGCTTTGTCTAAAGGGTTATAAACTCCTTTTTTGGTGCAGAAGAGCGTAAATAAGGAGAATAATTCTTCAACAGTGATTGAATCCTCATACTGAACATCAATTCCCCGGATGTGGTTCTTACAGAATATTTGGATAAGAAAACTGAATCTATCAGAAGGAGAATCATGGAAAGCACAGGAATAGATGTGGAACCCGTATACTACTGTGCTGGTTACAAAGAGGGAAATGAACCTCAGATGCCTCCTTACAACCTGATCAAGCTGCTGTACAGAATTATGGAGACAATGCCAGTATGGAAATGAAAATCAGATTTGAAGGCATATACGAAAGGGATATGGACTTGCTCTTCATGAGAAAGCTTTCTGCTGACAAAGGCTTTGTGAAGAGTTTTTTTCTCGAAGCTGAACAGCCGAAGGCGAAAGGATATGACAAGGCAGAATTCACTGTTGAAAAAGTTTCCCACTCAGTGATGACGGAGGACGGAGAGTCGGATATAGAGGCTGTTCTTTCGGTCGGGAACAGGAAAATTGCATTATTGATCGAGGATAAAATCGACGCAGTCGCCATGCCGGACCAGGCTTCAAGGTACCAGCTTCGCGGCCAAAAGGCTGTTGAACGCGGAGATTATGAAGAATTTTTCGTGTTCATCATTGCTCCCAGAGATTATCT
The DNA here is from genome assembly GCA_017634575.1 of Bacillota bacterium. Taxonomy (GTDB): domain Bacteria; phylum Bacillota; class Clostridia; order Lachnospirales; family Bianqueaceae; genus RUG760. The sequence continues at coordinate 14,373 of JAGBND010000094.1, read as the reverse complement.
GTCCGGCAATGCGGAGGCCAAGGAATACCCACATCGCATTTCCTATGAAGATGTCAGGGGCTCTTTGACGGACGAATTTGAAAAGGCGGTAATCAATCATGCGCTTTCGGATGCCAACAATACTCGCCTTCCACGGGACGCGAAGGTTACCGCTTTCTGGGATCAGCTCTATGATTTCCTTAATGTGAACTACCATGGTATTTTTGAAGTTCATGGTCATAAAGGCCTTGCAAGAAGTGGGGCTCCCGGTCAGTGGATAACCATTACCTGTAATAATCAATTTGGGATACAGATCAAAAGCGACCGGGGATATGTAGACCTGGAGATAAGAAATTATGCGGATAAGTTTCAGCAGTTCAGTAAGGACAATCAGCAATTGATAGACGAGAAAAAGTTACATATCAGAACTGCGTCAAAGGCCCTGGCCGTTCGGTATTATGTGGATTGTATTGATTTTACAAAGGAATTTGAAACTCAGGAAGCGGCTTTGAGGACAGCTTTTGATGCTGCGAAAGAGCTGCAGGACTTGATAAAAGTGATAAAAGTCAGATAAAGACGTTTTGCCAGGAGTCGAATTAAACTTGGATGTTCTCCTTCGGGAGAACCGATCTTCCAGCAAGGCGTGTGATATTTTTTTATTATGATATGAGCTGATATGTCATGTAGCCATAAGGAAGAATCTCTAAGGGAAGGGGGTATCTGATCATGAGGTACACATCTGCAGAAGCTGCGAAGCTGCTGAGGAAACTGAACGAGGACCATGCGGCACTGATCGACAGGAAATCGAAAAGCAGTGTTTTTATCGCTGCAGTCGGGGAGGAACTGGGGGACGTCCGGCCCGCTTATGCCTACAAGGAAGTCCAAGAGGGCCTGAAGGACCTGGAAAGAAAGATCCGTATCGTGAAGCATGCCATCAACCGCTTTAACCTGACTACGGAAGTGCCGGGCTTCGGGATGACGGTGGACCAGATACTGGTGTACATCCCGCAGCTGAGCGCCAGGAAGAGTAAGCTGGCAAGGATGGCAGGAAAGCTCCCGAAGGAAAGGATAAGTGCCTCCGGTTACGGAGCGAAGACCATCATTGAGTATCGCTACGCCAACTATGAGATCACTGATGCAGAGGCAGACCTCGCGGCAGTGACTGATGAGCTGGCAAGGGCGCAGACGTCTTTGGACGTTGTGAACAACAGTGAAACAATGGAGATCGAGCTGGAATGACAGCAGTCTCCTGAGAAAAAGCTTTCCATGAGCGGCTGCCGCGGCCTTCTCTTATCTGAATGGTGAAAGAAAAGGTCTACGGTATTGGTTAAGGTTTTCCGTTATTCTCTGGCGATGTAAAAGTCAATTGGTAAGGATAGAGCCGGTCAGATGAACATTTTTGTTCAACATCAGGTGGCGGAGCCTCTCAGAAAACTTGGGCTGAGATGGTCGTGCCGGTTATGCCGACCCGGCCCCAGTCCGGCGGCGGAAGTTTGGTTTCATGCCGCATTAAAAGGAATACTGAACATTAAAAGTGCACGAAGGACAAGCCCTGTGACTGCACGGCAGCCGATCGAAAGGTAAGGTGCCAAAGCTTGGCAGCTGGATGGACAGCGGACTATGGTTGGATTGGATGACATCTTTATGGAGGAAACTGCATAAGGAGGCCTTTTTTGTTTTATCCAGAAGAAAAACAGAGAAAAGCAGAAAGGAAGACGGACTGAAGTCCTTCCGGATATATGGAAGCAACGCATATCTGTATAATTTTGAGAATTTGACGGAATTGCTGGGCGCAGAGTTGGAAGAGGATACAGAGACCTGAAGACAAAACAGATGAACAGCCGGAGTTCTATTTTGAAAGGGCGGGAGGTCGATTGATGAAGAACCAGTATGTTGGAGATATTGGAGACTATGGGAAATACAGTCTGCTGCGGTTCCTGGCCCTTCAGGGGACCCGGATCGGCGTAAACTGGTATCTGACAGATAATGATGAATCCACAGACGGCAGCTTTACAGATTATTTAAATAAGGATGCTTATAAAAGCCTCGATCCTGATGTTTATACAGCACTGCAGGAAATCGTACAAAAGCATAGCCGGGAGGATAAATCTGTCCAGATGGTCCAGGATATGGAGATAATTCCAAGGGCATGCTTTTTCGATGAGAAATTGCTTTCCAATAAAATCAGTCCGATGGAAAGAGCATGGATCCGCCGGACATGGTTTGAACAAAGCAGGATAGCTCTCTGTGATGCCGACCTGATTTTTGCGGACCCAGACAACGGAGTTACTTACAGAAAAGTTGCAAGGCACAAGGGCAGCGAGAAGTTTGCCCTTCCGGAAGAAATCGCTCAATACTACTATGATGGAAAAGACGTTGTCTTCTATTGTCATAGAGGAAGAAGGACCAGCCAGGACTGGGAGCAGACAAAAATCAAAATTAAAGAGTATACCTGTGACGCCAGGCTTTTTATGCTGACCTTTCACCGGGGAATACAGCGCTCTTATATTTTTGTCGTGCATCCGGAGCGTGCGGACCGGTACGAAGCGCTGTTATCAGAATTTGTTTCATCAAGCAGATGGGGAACAAACAGGACGTTTACCCGGGAAGATATGATTGAGACAAGCATAAATACCACACCGGACCTTTGCCGGAGATTGGCAGTTTTGAATTACTTCCAAAAGGCATTCATCACAAAGAAAGAAAAAGAGATCATTCTTAGAATGATGACGAATGAGCAGATTGATGCGCTGATTGCTGCGAGCTCTACGCCCCAGGGGAAGACCTTCTATAGTTCCTTTAAGAAAAGCGGCTTTACAGCTCCGGTGATTGGGACGAGGTATCCCAAAGAATCAAAAATCATACGGAATGAAGATGGCACCATCACAATTGTCCCTCCGGCGAAGGGATGAATCTAAGATAACAGAAGTATGCCATCATTAGAGTTGTGTTATACTTAATGCCACACAGCAATAGTGATTGCTGTGTAGTATAGGTATTGAGGTTCCCCAGAAAATGCTTGAACGGAGTTGCAAATGACTGAGCGTTTTAATGAAAATTCGGATCACCAGGAGATAACCAACGTTCCTGCCAAGCTTGATAATCTTCAGATCCTTGTGACAGAAGATGATATAAATGGCACGGATATTCTCGCTATGAGTGATTTTCTGGATGGCTATATTGAAGAAATGACGAAATCTCTACGAGAAAACGTCTCCGATACAGAGACGGTGGATGTTCCCGTTTCTGACTTTGTGATTGTTGGAGAGGTGGTTCATCAGGCGAAAGCGGTCACTCACGGAATGGTTCAGTACATTCCTGACTTTGAGCATCTTCCTACAGAAATCAAAGAGAAATTCCGAAAGGGTATTTATAAAATCGGAGAGTCGAGACAGGTCGATGGAAATGTACGAGCGGTACTTGTTGATCAGGAGGGTGTTCGGGTAAAAGACATTACACTGAAAGAAGTACATCCGGACACAGGGATAATAGAAATGTCTAGAAGTATCGCCAACCAGATTCAGATGAAGCAGATTTCATCAAAACTGGACATCATTGAAGCGATGCAGTCTTACCAGATTGCTCGCGACAGGGACAGAGATATTTTTTCTCCGTTCCTTGATGCAAGAGCTCTTATTGTTCGAGCACAGAAAGAAGACGAGTCTGAAGAGGAAAGAAAAAAATATTTAAAACAGGCGGAAGAAAAGCTGTTATCTGCACTTAATAGTTTGTACCTGGATATAAACACATCTGGAAAGACTCTTATAAAGCATACACGGAGGAAGATTTTTCAAAACGGGAACGTGATAAATGAGTGTATAGAGTTTATATCCTCTGATCTTCAGGTGCTGGCAAAAATGACCGGGCTTAGGGTGAGAGTTCTTAGCTGTCTCGGAGATAGGAAAAGTATTGAGATCGAGGTTGATAGATATAAAAACCAGATGAAATGGTTCTTTACGAGTCCGCTCATAGAATGCGGATGCACTATGGCAGAGCTAATTCATCAACATTATCCATATACAAGTGAGAATATGGATTGCTGGTATAAACTATCTGAGGATATGAAAAAGCCTTTGGAAGAACTTGAAATGAATGGGATGGACCATATATATTTGGTTTCCGTGGAGGATGTTGAGGATGGAACAGAATGAGAAAAAGTGCCGGATCTGTGGAAGAGTATTGATTGGTGAAAATAAGTTTGGGATTTGCCCGCGATGTATTAATGAGAAGGGATCTGTATTGGCTAGCATTGCTGCAGGCACAGCGGTATCTGTAGCATTTTTGATAAGAAACAAGATAAAGAAACGTTTCTTCTAAATCAAAGAAGAAGGAGTAAAGCATGATTGATAGTTACCATGATTGTAATTTGCGCTTACGCCGAAAGTACTATCGAATGGTCCTTAAAAACAACAAGAAGACGAATGTAGCAAAAACTGCTGTTGCCAGGGAACTTGCCTGCTTCATGTGGGGCATGATCACCGGCAATGTCGCCTGAGTTATCACATCGTGTTGTCAGCGTCAAGGCCAGGCCGCCTGTGGCGGTGCTTCGCAGCCTTGACCCCGCCATCCCGCTGTGATAGTGGGCAATCAAGCCGTTGTAAGCTGGCTTACGCCGTTTCCAACGGCACATAACTACAAACACCGGAGGCATCCTGAAAGAGCTTTAGACTCTTCAAGGTTCGAGCTATCTACGAAACTACTATGTTGGCACTTTTGTGATCCACGCTTTTAGACGGTAGAGCTCACGGCGGACCATTGACCTGTCGGTAAGGGGAGCGATCCTCGAATCCACGTATATCAGAGTGGCCAATGCCGGGAACTGATACCCTAAAGCTCTTTCATGATGCCTTCGGTTACAACAGAATAAGTTTGTGATGATTCTTGTTAAGCTGCCCCTTGACAATGGTCATTACATATCAGTAATATATTATGCTGGTTCTTACGATCGGCTTTTAACTAACAAACCGACACAGGATGGGAACAAATGGAAAGCTTACAGCAACACGAGTCGCCAAAAGAATATGAGACCTGGATGGACGCCAACAGAGTTTTGGCTGCGATTCTGGATATCGGAGAGCTTTTGCTCGAAAGCGGCGCTGAAGTTATGCGTGTTGAGGATACGATCACCCGGCTTTGTCAGGCGTATGGGTTTTTGAGGTCGGATGTTTTTACCATCACCTCGAGCATAGTTCTCACAGTGCAGATGGAAGGCGGGCGAGTGATGACTCAGACCCGCCGTGTCTGGACACGGCAGACGGATCTCGGAGCTGTAGAAAAGCTGAATGCGCTTTCACGGGAGGTCTGCGCGAGGCGAATGCCTGTTGAGCTGCTGAATGAAAAGATTGAGATGATCAGAACGCGCAAACCGGCACCTTTCATCCTTACAGCAGCATGTTATGCCGTTATTTCAGCTGTATTCTCCGTTTTTTTCGGAGGAAACGGGTATGATGCAGTGACAGCCGCTGTTTCCGGAATTGTACTCTGTTTATCCTTGCTTGTAATGAGCCGTATGCACGTTAATGCCGTGATTGAGAACATGCTTTGCAGTGCGGCAACCGCTTTCGCGGTAATGCTTATGGTGCGGGCAGGTCTGGGCATGCATCCGGACAAGATAATTATTGGAAATATTATGCTGCTGATTCCGGGAATACAGCTGACGACATCACTCAGAGACATTTTTAACGAGGACATGATCGCAGGGCTTCTGGGTCTTGCTGAGGCAGTGCTGAAGGCACTTGCGATTGCCTTGGGCTTTGCATTTGTTCTGATTCGTATGGGAGGCTGACCAAGTGAGCTGGTATGTACTGCAGACAGTCATGGGAGCTGTCGGATCGCTCGGTTTTGCGATTTTGTTTGGTGTAAGGGATCGGAAACTGATTCCGATTACGGCAGGAGGGGCCTTGGCCTGGTCCGTCTATCTGGTCTCCGTGCATAAAATCGGCACAGATATGTTTATGGGGCTTTTTGCGGCAGCACTGGCGACGACGCTCCTCGCGGAGCTTCTGGCAAGACTGGTTCGCACGCCGGTTCTTCTTTTACTTGTACCGATGCTGATCCCTCTGATTCCGGGAGGAGATCTTTATTATATGATGGATTATTTTGTCAGAAAGTCTCTCCATGAGTTCGGAGCAGCTTCAAAAAAAGTGATGACCGAGGCAGGGGCTATCGCAATGGGAATTATTATCGGAGCATATATTGCGACGTTTGCGGCAACTTTGCTGAAGAAGGTTTCTGTACATCATGTACGATGAGTAACAAAATAATTAATTACTAAAACTTCCCATAGCAAAAATGGGCTTCGCACCTTGAGAACTCAATAATACAGGCAATTAGATAGGATGCTTATGCTACCAGGGCGGCTTTGGCCAACGAATTTCGGATGTACTCCGGCAGACGACCAACGAACATTTCAATGAACAGCTCAAGCTGCTCTTCCGTTGGCTGGAAGATAGCACAAACACTGTCGATCATGGCAGTTATGATGATCTGGAAGGATTCCCCAAAGCTGATATCCCTGAGTTCATCCGTGAAAAAGTAGAAGATCTCCCCCAGCGTACGGTCATCCTCATTCCGCCGCTGTTCCAAGGCGATCATCAGATATCTGGCAAACACGATGGCGACATGGGCTGTCAGCGCATCATATGTGAGGCTGTGGCATTCACTGATCAGGTTGAGATAAGACTTGCAAGTCTTGAAAAACACTTCGATCTGCCACCGTTTCCCATAGATCCGGATGATCTCTTCCTCGGAGAGTTCCGGATTTGTACAGATAAAGGCGATCCAGTCTTTCTTGTTCTTCTTGTTGCGGACACAGACGATCTTCGCCGGAAGCTTCTCCTTGCCGACCATGACATTTACAGAGAGCAGATACTTGCTGCGGCCGCGGCGTTTCTTACAGATACCGAAGATCCTCTTGATAGAGAGCTGTTTTCCTTCGTACTCATAGTAGATGCGGGAACTCTTCTTGATCATGGCAATGGAGTCCAGACCAAGATTTTTCACTGCGATCAGCTGCGCAGGACTAGAGAACCATGTATCAAACAGAACATAATCGGCCGTGTGACCTGCAGACAGAGCGCTTCTTAAGAGTTCGATCATAACATCTGTACCCTTCGTCCGGGCAAGTTTCCTGCGTTTTGCGGCAAGAGACCGGCCATCGAACTGTTCGACTGGCCCGATGAGATTGCTCTCTTTTGAAGAGGCCAGAAGGCAGCTATTTACCGGAAGAAACGTATTCCCGTCTGTCCATCCGAGAGTCATCAGGCGGTACCCTTTACGGTACTTCATGGAAGTATGATCAAAGACACGGGAACCGAGTTCTGTTTTCTTACAACTTGTTCTTTCAAAAAGGCTATCGTCAACAACGAAAGCGTTGATCCGATCATCATCAGTGAGCGGCTCGATTTTATCGGCCACCTTCTTTGACAGGAGGGTAGTAAACCGTAGCCAGTTCGTCTTTGGGCTGTTCAGAAAGCGATAGAACGTATTCTTGGAGAATGACTCCCTGAAAGAACCGGTCTTTTGCTGCATGTACATACTGCGGTCAGAAAAGACATTACAGAGCTTATACTTGAAGGTGTCATGTATCGGGACACCCTTCTCCTTCTGAGCATTACACTTACGGAGAAGATTTCCGATGCCGAAAGTGCAGAAAAAAGAAGAAATTGCATTAAAAATATCCTGTCCGACCTGATCCTGTGGTAGAATTGAATTGGGCATAGAAACCTCCTGTGGTGTATTTGTTTCTCGTCAATTCAATTATACCAAAGGCACGGCGTCTATGCCTTTTATATTGCCTACATTATTGAGTTTTCAAGGTTCAACACACCTTTTCGGTGTGGGAAGTTTTAGTTATTTACACCTTATTCAACTGTCAAAGACCCGAGAAGTGCTCTTTTCCCGGCCGGTGCGGCGGGGAAAACGGCGTTCACAAACTGTTGAACAATGTTGACAAATCTTGCGTTATTCAGTATACTAGGCTTTGTAAAAAATGACAGAAAGGGAAGAGTGAGACCCTTGGGCGCGGTACACACCAGATTTGTAGTCGGCGAGTCCCGCACCAATGCGGACAACGCCATTACGAAAACATACGGCACGTTTTACATGGCCTTTGAGGTCGACGACGAGACCCTCGAGGTGGTGGACTTCAGCTGCACGCACACCATTGACACCACCCAGTCCTTCCTGCGCAAGGTGTTCCTTGGCGAGCGTTTTCCGGACATCGACGACTGGCTGGAACAGACGCTTAGCGAGCGCTACGGCGGTTCTTCCCGTAAGGCCGTGCTGGTGGCGTATCGTGATGCGCTCAAGCGCTGGTGCTCCATGATGGAGGATTGAAAAACTGCATAGAAATCTGCTTCATGTCTGCTTGCCGTCGGTTCCCCCGACAGCGTCGCAGCTGAAACCCAGTATGCTCAGGCGTTTCTTTGTGCCCGACTGCTGGGATTTTTTGTTTTTAGGGGGGGACTAACTCACCCGCTTAAAATAAAATTTTAAGGAGGAGAAACTATGTTTACGATTACCAATGGCTTTACTTACATCGCGTTTCTGTTGTTCCTTGCCGGCAGTCTGCTGGCACTGGAAAAGTACGGCAAGTGGAAAGTGTTCAACTATGCACCTCCGCTGGTGTGGATCTACATCCTCAACATGGCCTTTTGTACGATGGGCCTGTACAACAGTGAGGAGTGCTCCGCTGCCTACGGTGTGCTGAAAAACAACCTGCTTTATGCGATGATCTTTGTCATGCTGCTGCGCTGCGACTTTCGCAAGCTGGCAAAGCTCTCCGGTCGCATGATTGCAATCTTTCTTGGCTGCTCACTGACGCTTGCAGTTGGATTCTTGGTCGGCTACCCCATTTTCAAGGGTGCTCTCGGTGCCGATACCTGGGGTGCAACCGCTGCGTTGTATGCCTCTTGGGTTGGTGGAAGCGCTAACATGGCGGCTATGGGTGACGCACTGCCGGTCGATCCAGGCGCATATGCCTGCGCACTTGCGCTTGATACGGTGTGCTATTCGCTGTGGATTGCGCTGCTGCTGTTCATGGTGAAGTATGCGGATAAGTGGGATAATGCCACAAAGGCTGACAAATCCAAGCTGATGGCGGTTGCTGACGCGGCAAACGCTGAAATCGCCAAGGATAAAAAGCAGGCCAAGGCTGCCGACTGGATCTGGCTGATCGGTCTTGCACTGATGGTTTCCGCTTGCGCTCAGAAGATCGGTCTCCTGATGAATACCGGCTTTAAGGCTATCGGCCTTGGTATGTTTGATAAGGGCACTTGCACCACCGTGTTCGTCACGATCCTTGGTCTGGTATGTGCCATGACGTCCATTGGCCGTCTGCCTGCTGTGGAAGAGCTTTCCACGATCCTGCTGTATGCGGTTGTTTCGCTGCTTGCTACGCAGGCTCCGCTGAACGATCTGCTTTCCGCCCCGATGTGGGTTGTCTACGGCGTGTTCATTCTTGTGATTCATGTCGTCGGTATGTACATTCTCTCGAAGCTGTTCCACTGGGATCTGTGCATGGTTTCCACGGCGTCGGTGGCAAATATCGGCGGCTCTGCTTCTGCACCGATCATCGCTTGCTCGTACAATGAGGCGTATGCCGGTATCGGCGTTCTCATGGGTGTGCTTGGCGCGGCAATTGGTAATTTTGCCGGCCTTGGTATGGGCGCATTGCTGAAAATGCTGTCCTGATTTTGATGTGCCGAGGTGCTTTTGCACCTCGGCACAAACAGGAGGAGCATAATGAATCAGAATGAAATGTTTCGCTTCTTGAGCGTGGGATTGCCAGAAGACATTGCCCGCCGCAAAGCATGGGGCGATCTGGAAGGTGCAATTCGGCTGATTGACAGGGAACTCAGACGGCAGGATTTACCTGAAGCGCTGCGCAACTGTATGACGGTCGAACGCGAGATTATGTGCCGTATACCGGAAGATTATCCGCTGACCCGCGCAGATGCGCTTGCTGAAATACGGCAACATATTCCGGACTTCACAGAAAAGGAATTTGACGAACGCGTGGACGCAGGTAAGATTGGCTGGGTCTATCTCAACGGAGAGATGCACTTTTTCAACCGCTTCTTTTCCTCCATGTGCAAGGCTGAACCTGCCTTTGCACAGCGCGCAGGCGTTATGATGCATGGCGTGGAGAGCGTGACGCGGGAAGAGGGCGAAGGCCGCCTGGATCGCGTGGCACGTCTGATGCGGCAGAACGGAAGCATGACCAACCGTATCCGCATCCGCGCGAGCGTGCGTGTGAAGGATGAGTGCTTCTTGCCGGGAATGTTTGTCCGCGCGCACCTGCCTATTCCTGCAGCATGCGAGCAGCAGAGCGATATCCGCATTGAAAAGATTTTTCCGGAGACCGGGCGTGTGGCACCGGAGGATGCCGCGCAGCGCACGGTTTGCTGGGAGGAGACGATGACAGAGAATCATCCGTTTGTCGTGGAGTATTCCTATTTGCATACGGCAACGTATCACGATCTCTCTGATGTCCGGGCGGATTCGGTACAGCCGACCTTCGATACGGAAGAGATCGCTCCGCACGTCGTATTTACTCCGTTCATCCATTCTCTTGTGGACAAACTGACGAAAGGCACGGATAATCCGCTGGAAAAGGCCCGCCGGTTTTATGATTTCATTACGTTGCAGATGCGGTACAACTTTATGCCCTCGTACTTTATTCTGGAGGACATTGCGCAGTCCTGTGCCCGCAGCTACACCGGCGATTGCGGTGTGTTTGCACTGCTGTTCCTTACGCTTTGCCGTTGTGCCGGTATTCCCGCGCAATGGCAGAGCGGACTGACGGCGGAGCCAGATTTTATCGGGGGACATGATTGGGTGCGCTTTTATATTGCACCTTACGGATGGCTTTTTGCTGACCCGTCCTACGGTACTGCGGCAGTGCGCGCGCAGAATGAAGAGCGCCGCCGCTTTTACTTCGGAAATCTTGACGCTTACCGTATGGTGGCGAATCGTGAATTCCAAGCGCCGTTTACTGTCCCGAAACAGTATTGGCGCATGGATCCTTACGACAACCAACTCGGAGAAATCGAGACGGACAAGCGTGGCTTGCGCAGCTATGAATTTGAGCGCAGCAAAGAAATTCTCCTGTGCGAGGAGCAAGAGGAGGCTATAGGATGAATGTGCTATCCGGCCTGGAGCCGAAAAACGTTTTTCACTTTTTTGAGCAGATCTGCGCCATCCCCCACGGGTCCTATCACACGAAGGCCATCAGCGACTATCTGGTCGCCTTCGCCAAAGAGCGCGGGCTGAAGTACCGCCAGGACGAGGCCAACAACGTCATCATCTGGAAGGGCGCGACGCCGGGTTACGAAAACGCCCCCACGGTGATGCTGCAGGGCCATATGGACATGGTCTGCGAGAAGGATCCGGACTGCGCCAAGGACATGGAGACGGAGAGTCTCGACCTGTTCGTGGACGGTGACGAGGTCGGCGCTCGGGGCACCACTCTGGGCGGGGACGACGGCATCGCCGTGGCGATGGGCCTTGCGATCCTGGACGCGGACGATATCGCCCACGGACCGCTGGAGTGCCTGTTCACCGTGGACGAGGAGGTGGGCATGATCGGCGCCCGCGCGCTGGACGCCTCCGACCTCAAGGCAAAGTACATGATCAACATCGACTCCGAGGAGGAGAAGGTGCTGACCGTCAGCTGTGCCGGCTCGACCCGCGCGGTGTGCACCCTTCCCGTGAAGCGCGAGCCCTTCGCCGGCGAGACCTTCACCCTGACGGTGGATGGGCTGATCGGCGGCCACTCCGGCGAGGAGATCCACAAGGGCCGCGCCAATTCCAACATCCTCATGGGCCGCGCGCTCTATGAGCTTTCGGAGAAGACCGAAGTGCGCATCGTGGACGTACGCGGCGGCACCAAGGACAACGCCATCCCGCGGGACGCCTCCGCGGTGATCACCGTGGCGGACGCCGCCGCAGCGCAGCGCGTCGTGACCGAGCTGGACGCGGCGCTCAAGGGCGAGTTCCACACCGCGGACAGCGGCGTATCCGTGCGTCTTTCCCCCGCGGAGGCCGCCGGCCCCGCGCTGGACGCGGACAGCACCCGCCGCGTGATCTGCTTTCTGTTCTGCGCGCCCAACGGCGTGCAGATGATGAGCGCCGACGTGCCGGGCCTGGTGCAGACCTCCCTCAACCTGGGTCAGGTGTTCTCCGAGGAGGACAAGGTGACGGCCCGCTTCATGGTGCGCTCCAGCGTCAACTCCCAGAAGGACGAGACCACCGAGCGCGTGGCGGCGCTGACCAAAGCCCTGGGCGGCAGCATCGAGATCCCCGCGTCCTACTCCGCCTGGGAGTACCGGCCCGACTCCCCGCTGCGCGACGTCACGGTGGAGGCCTTCCGCGCCGTCTACGGTGAGGAGCCGACCATTGCGGCGCTCCACGCGGGACTGGAGTGCGGCATCCTCTCCGGCAAGATGCCGGAGCTGGACTGCATCTCCTTCGGCCCTGACCTGACCAACATCCATACGCCGCGGGAGCGGCTGCACATCGCCTCCACCCGGCGCGTGTGGCAGCTGACGCTGGAGACCCTCAAGCGCATTCGTTGAACAGGAGACAAGCATGGCGAATCAAAAGAACAAAACTTCGATCATTTTCACCGGCGACATCGGCTTTGACCGCTACATGGACCAGCGGTGGAAGGACGAGAACCTGCTCTCCCAGCCGCTGCTGGACTTCTTCCACAGCGCGGATCACGTAGTGGCCAACGTGGAGGGCCCGCTCATCGACGCGGAGGACAACGGAAGCCACGGTGTGTTCTTCCACAGCATGAGTCCCGAGGTGACACAGGTGCTCCGGCGCATCGGCGCGGACATCTGGTCCATCGGCAACAACCACACCATGGACGCCGGCCGCGAGGGCCTGGTGAACACGCGCGCCCTGGCGGCGCAGCTGGGCTGCCGGACGATCGGCGCCGGTCTCAACGAGGTGGAGGCATCCGAGCCGGTTTACCTGGATGAGGCGGGCGGCATCGGCATGTTTGGTGTGGCGTATCTGTCGGAGTGCATCCCTGCCACCGCCACCGAGCCGGGCATTTTCCGCTGGAACGATATGGAGTACATAGCAAAGCGCATCGCGGAGGTCAAGAGCAAGTGCCGCTGGTGCGTGGTCGTCTCCCACGGCGGCGAGGAGTTCACCAGCCTGCCCAATCCCTACACCAGGGATCGGTATCTGAAGTTCCTGGAGCTGGGCGCTGACGTGGTGGTGGCGCACCACCCCCACGTGCCGGAGAATTACGAGCTGTTTGACAACGGCAAGGCGATCTTCTACTCCCTGGGCAACTTCATCTTCGATACCAACTATCAGCGCGTGCACCAGTACACCGACGTGGGCGTACTGCTCAAGCTGATCTTTACCGAGGAGAAGCTGGATTTTGAGGCGACAGGTCTGCAGATCGTCCGCGGCGACGAGCGCATCGACGTCGCGCCGCTGCCGGACATCTTCACCGACGTCTGCGAAGAGGAATACCGCCTGCTGGCCCCGCTGAACGCCAAGGCCTTCGACACGGAAAACCGCCGGACGCTGTGCTATCTGGAGCCCGAGCGCTTCACCAACGCTCCGGAGGAGGTCTGGAACGCGTACTACAACAGCACCGAACCGGACGGCTACTACGAGGGCGAACACATGGACTTCCACATCATCGCACCCTTTGCGGCCACCGCGGCAGAGGGCGCCTGGAAGCGAAGCACGCTGGAGAAGGTCAAGCAGTATATCCTGCGCCAGCTGTAAACAGCAAAAAAGAACAGGGAAGGGGGGCTGCCCACAGCGGCAGGCCCCCTTCTTTTTTTTTATAGGAAACTGCTCCTGACGGAGCACCCTTGAAAGAAAAAAGCCCGCTGGAGGCGGGCATAGGGAACCAGAAACCTGGGCTTAGAAGATATAAAATCCTTCCTCACCGAAGTCGTCAGATTCATCCTCATCGGAAAGGAAATAATCCATGTCGAGGAGATCCGAATCAGACTAAAGTGTGCGTGGAAACGTGGTCATATGGAAGAAATCCTTGACCGCTGCGAGAAGGAATACAAAGCTTTCTGATCCCATCTACATAAAAACTTTTTGAATCCAAACTGTCGGTACCCCGATGTCTGAATTCAGACATCGGGTGTTTTTGTTTGCGCGCCATGGGCGCGCTCTAACGGGTGAAAGTTCCGAGTATGCGTAGGCAACGACGAAGTACATAGGTGAACAGCAAGGGTGTCCATCGTGAGGTGGAATCTGAAGGAAGCTGTAGGCAAACCCTTGGCCTGACGGACAGGAACCACATATAAGGCTGGGAAATACGGATTAGTCGGCAAAACACGATAAAGTCCAAAAGTTGCTGGAAGTACCAGTAAATGTGGCAGGTTGATGAGGGGAAAGAGCGTG
>JAGBND010000093.1 GCA_017634575.1 Bacillota bacterium | reverse complement strand
TCCCACAGCGGAAAGGATCGAAAGCACAAAGCCGATCATAACAAACAGCTTACGTTTTTTCAAAACATCCGACATAATGCCCAGCGGAATCCGCAGGATCATCTGCGTCAGCCCATAACTGCCGACAATTGTTCCGGCCAGAACCTTGGTAACCTTAAGCGTATCCGTCACATAGGTCGTCAGAAAAGAAGGATAGGTATAAACAGAAAACCAGAACAGAAAAACCGCCAGCAATAAAGTCAATTCATTTTTTCTTTCGCTGTCCATATGAAACCGTCCAAATTCAGATAATTGGCCCTCTGCTTCTGAGCCATTCAGCTACCCTATTGTACACGATATCATACTTTTTTACAAATTATTTTAGCGGCCTGAATCGTAACGGTTCAGGCCAGTCCCGGCATTCGCACCTTTTTCTCTTTTTCGCTGAGGATCTGCCGCAGATTGTAATTGCGCTCTCATAAACACAGAGGGATCACACAGAACCGCCCCCGGTGTTCCCTGCTTGACAGAACGCCTTGGATATGATAAATTATAGCATTATCCTGTATTTATAAGCAGCAAAAGAATCTGTTTTTTATGTTCGGTTCTTTTGCAGATTTGAAAGGAAGTGATGAGTCCTTTTATGGATGGAGACAGTCGATCGTATTGGATAATTACAGCTGTTCTGATATTAATGGCCGCTGTTTTCGCGCTGATAGAGACATCCTTGTCCTCCGTGTCGAAAAACAGAATCAAGGTTCTCTCAGAACGGGGTGATTCCCGCGCAAAAAAAGCATTATTTGCCATTGAAAATTTTGACAAAGCGATCACAACGCTTTTAATCTGTACAAATATCGTTCATATAGCTTCCGCCGCCCTGGTGACGCAGGTTGTTACCCGCACCTGGGGGCTTGGTGCTGTATCTATCAGTACGATTATTACAACCATTGTTGTTTTCTTTGTTGGTGAAATGCTCCCGAAAAGCATTGCAAAAAAGAATAGTGAAATCTATATCCTGCAGACGGCAGGATTTCTTTGCGTGCTGATGAAGCTGTTTTCGCCATTTTCTTTCGTGCTTTCCAAAATAGCTGAGCTGGCCGCAAAGCACACCAAGGCCGAGCCGGAAATATCCGTCACGGAAGACGAGCTCTACGACATTATCGAGGGCATGGAAGAAGAAGGCACCATCGACGAATCCCAGAGCGATCTGATCGCTTCGGCCCTTTCCTTTTCAGACATGACAGTCGAGGCTATCTTAACGCCCCGGGTTGACCTGGAAGCTCTGGATGTGGATGATTCGCCGGAAGAAGTGCTGGCTTTCCTGAAGAACACCACTCACAGCCGGATTCCGGTGTATGAAAACAGTATCGACAATATTATTGGCGTGCTGCAGATCCGCCGTTTTATGAAACGGTATCTCATCAACAAAAAAATCCCTGCCCTTCGTCCTTTGCTGGATCAGGTGTATTTTACAACCGCCACCGCCAATATCAGCGAGCTGCTTTCCGAGATGTCGAAAAACAAGCTGAACATGGCCGTCATCGTAGACAACTACGGCGGAACCATGGGCATCGTTACGGTAGAAGATATTCTGGAGGAAATCGTGGGTGAAATCTGGGATGAAGATGATGTCATCGAAGAACCCATCGTAGAACTGGCGCCTTCTGTATTCGAGGCGGACGCCGGCGAAACCGTGGATGCGCTCTTTACCTTCATGGACTACGAAGACCCGGAAGAAAACGAAGACTTCGTCAATATGCCTATCAGCGAATGGGTTATGTCCAACATTCAGGCTGTCCCTGAGGAGGGAGACAGCTTTATCTACCATCACCTTCATGTGAATGTTTTCTCCATGGACCATAACCGTATTTTAAAAGTTAAAATCGAAGTCTCCGATAAGGATGAAACCCTGCCGGAGGATGCAGCGGAAGCGGAAGCTTCATCCCCTGCCGAAGGAGGTGAAGAGGCATGATTTTTGGATTAATTCTGACCCTCACCGGGATTTTGGTCTGTGTGTATTGCTCCGGATTCTTCTCCGGATCGGAAATCGCTTTCACCTCATGCAACGAAGTCCGTATGCGCAACGAGGCTGATGACGGCAACCGCAAGGCCAGCCGGGTTGTTACGATTCTGGAACGCTTCGACAATGCGCTAAGCGCAATCCTGATTGGCAACAATCTGGTTAACATTGCAGCTTCTTCTCTGACCTCCGTCTTTATGATTCTGCTGCTGGGCACCGACCAGTGGACCTTTATCGGCACCATCGTTGTCACCATCCTGGTTATTATTTTCGGCGAAACCATTCCGAAAATCACCGTGAAAAAGACCGCCAACACCACCGCGATGAAATATTCCGGCGTAATCTATTTCCTGATGATCATCCTGAAGCCCTTGATCCTGGTGGTTGTTGGTCTTGTCAATCTGATTACAAAGCCGATCAAAGAATCCAAAAATGAAGCGGATGAGGAAGAATCCGTTGAAGAACTGCACTCGATCATCGATACCGCGGAAGATGAGGGCGTGCTGGATTCCGACCAGTCAGAAATTGTTCAGGCCGCCATTGACTTTCACGATGTCTCCGCCTTTGAAGTCATGACGGCGCGCGTGGATATTCAGGCCATCAATGTGGAAGATTCCCTGGAAGAAATTATGCAGCAAATCCAGAATTCTTCCTACTCCCGCTTTCCCGTCTACGAAGACAGCATCGACAATGTCATCGGAACGCTTCATCTGAACCATCTGCTGCGGGCGATGGCGAACAAGGGTGATGTGGATCTGCGGTCTCTTCTGCTGCCTCCCTGCTTTGTCTATAAAACCATGAAGCTTCCGAAGGTGCTCAATACGCTGAAAACCGCTAAACAGCATCTGGCGCTGGTCACGGATGAATATTCCGGAACCCTCGGCCTGATTTCCATGGAGGATGTGCTGGAACAGATCGTAGGTGATATCTGGGACGAGACCGACGATGTAGAGCCTGATGTCGTTCAGGTGGATGAGACTTCCTTCGAGGTCAGCGGCGATATGATGATGGATGAGTTTCTGGAACTGACGGAAATAAGCGCCGAGGATTTTGATTTTGAATCCGACACCATCGGTGGTTTCTGTATTGAATATCTGGAAAAATTCCCCCAAGAAGGAGATCACTTCACCTTCGGCAATTACGAAATCACCGTTAAAGAAGTGGACGACCGCCGGGTCGTGACAGTGCTTGCCAAAAAGCTGCCTGCCGAACCAGATCAATAGCCGCTTTTGGCTGCGTCAAAACATCAAAGATAACGCAGAAAAAGACCGCTTAAGCAAATTTGCTCAGGCGGTCTTTTTGTATGAAAACAGAAGCGGAGCCCCGTCTATTGAACGGTTTTCTTCGGCATGGGTCTGGCGGGGAAACCGCCCTTAGCCCGCAGGTTGACGATCTCATATGGCCGGTTGGCAAATGAAATGCAGATTTCATCAGCCTCCTGGATTCCGGGTGAATGAATCAGAATCTCATCTCCAACAATCGTATAGGAGGCTTTAACCGGTTTCCTGTCTGCCCAGATTCGGAAAAGATACTCCAGACCGGCGAAGGGACTCTCCTCCGCCGTCAGCTCCAGTCCATCGGGAGCAAAGTCAAATTTGACCCGCAGGGCCGGTCCTTCCCGTCTGATCCGGGAAATCCTGGGGGCTTCATAGGCCTCTTCTTCTCCTGCAATCTGATAAACGTAATGCATGGCCAGAGCGGAAAGCCTTTCTCCTACCGGCTTCTTGTTTTTAGGATGAATATCGAAGCGGCTTCCGATATCCATAATACTGGCCATATAGCAGTCGGGCACATGATCTGCCACATACTGCTGCTGCGCCCGAAGCACAGGATAGTTCGCTCCGGTGCTGTTCATCCAGCTTTCAAAGGGTGCCAGCTGGACAAACAGGAAGGGAAGCGTCTCCCGCCAGTCCTCTCTCCAGCGTGCAATCAGCTTCGTCAGAAGCCGGGCATACAGTCTGGCGTGAATATCATCCGAACAGCCCTGATACCAGATCACACCTTTACAGGTAAAGCCTGCAATCCGCTGCTGCATGGTATAATACAAACCAGCCGGACGCCATTCATGCCTTGGACCCATTGGATGCATCGCAGAGAACAGTCCGGTAAGGGGTTTAAGAAAAGGATTCATGGGCTTCAAGGATTCATTTTTCAGCATATTATCCGATGAATGCTGAGCCGATTCGCTTCCGGTGCGGGTTCTGTAATCTTTGTCCTTCTGAATATAGGTCTGCATGTCCTTGATCCGGAAAACGGCCTGATCATACTCGTCCATATAGACCTTCAGCTCCGGATCCTGCCTGAGGTCCTCCTCCGGCAGCCAGCAGCTGGCCGAAGTGCCTCCCCAGTTGCAGCCGACGATGCCTACCGGAACCCCGAGTCTTTCTCTCAGCTTCAGCGCATAATAAATGCCAACCGCGGACATATAGGGGGCCTCCTCCGGCTCAAAGAAGTGCCATCTGTCCCAGTGGGAAGCGAGAAACTTCAGCTTTTCTTCTCTTTCCCCTTCAAAACAGAATTCTCCCACATCAAAAAACCTGAGATGAGGATCATCGGCATTCCGGATCAGCTCATCACCAGATGCATCGTATTTCAGCATGAATTCCATGTTGCTCTGGCCGCCGGCTATCCAGACCTCGCCAAAATCAACATTGACAAGCCGGATCTCATCGCGCTGCTGATCGGTCTGGCCATTGTTTTCCGGAACGGACTTTCCAACGAGCCGGATCACGGCATTCTCCATCGCATCCTGCGGCGGAAGGAATAGTTCAAAGTCTCCGCAGACGGTATCCCGCAGCAGCTCCTTTTCATTCAAATACACCTGTATTTCCTGTTTTTTATCGGAAGTTCCCCATATACGGACCTTCTTTCCCCGCTGCAATACCATACCATCCTGAAAAATATCAGCTAAACAGATCATCTTCGGCTTTCCTTTTTGCTGTTATTCAACGTGCTTCTGCTCGTTACCGGATTTTTATGTGCGGGCATTTCTGTTTCAGAAAGGCCAGCAGCTCCTGCTCGGAGCCTTTGCTGAAGCTGTTCCGCCCAAGCATAACCACCTGCCCGGCTCTTGTGGTCAGGATCAGCATATCCGATACAGTGCTGACCCGGGTAAAGTCTGAATAAGCTGCGCTCTGATCGCGATCGTCGGGACTCACATGGACCATCAGCCCATCGTCCGAGAAACTGGTCTCAAAGCTCATCCGTCCAAGCCCCTGTTGTTTACGGTTTTTAGCAATCGCGCGGGAGGAAAAAACCGGGAAACCGAAATACAGCAAAGCCGAAAGAGCCGTCAGCACCAGTACGACCACAAACATCGACAGGTTGTTTTCATCCAGCAGCGGCTGATGATAGATCAGCCTTGGCACCAGCACCAGCAGCAGCAAGATGCCGCAGGCCCCGAAAAGTAAAATTGCCTGCAGGTTTGTGCTGCCGAATATCCGGTTTCTAAACACCATCTGATAATGCTTATCCGTCGGCGAAAAAGTATTTTTGAAAAGAATGTCTGCCTCTTCCATCTGTCCATTACACTCCGTTGTTCTAAAAGATAGCGCCCTGAGGGGCTTTTAAATGGCCATGGTTTTCCATAACCCTTAATAGTATAACCTATTCCAGGCAAAAACGGTATCATTTTTCTGCGTTTTTTGTATATCGTCGAACAACGGGGAACAGGGGGGGAACACAGGGGAC
>JAGBND010000092.1 GCA_017634575.1 Bacillota bacterium | reverse complement strand
TTCATCCACAACACGCGGCCGGATCAGGCGCTCCAGCCACCCCTCCGGCAGTTCAATATCGGTATTCATAATGACAGCATGGCCCTTCGTCTCCTTCAGGCCTCTGTTCACGGTTGTCACAAAGCCCTTGTTGCTTTCATTTTTCAGCAGCAGGGCATTCGGAAAGTCTTTGATATAGGACTCCAGCGCCGGATAGGTTTCCGGATCCGGACTGCAGTCGTCGACAACAATCAGTCTATAGGGAAGGTTTGTCTTTTGAATGCTTTCAAAAAGCTTTGGAAAGAAATGCTTGCCGTTGTAAACGGGAATCACAACATCAACCGGCTTTTCTAAAGCCTGCCTCACTTCTTCATAAGCTGCCTGCAAATACCCCTGATGCGCATTAATGCTTTCTTTTCCCGCGCCCTCCGTCTCGCCCGAAATCAGCATGGGGCTGACCCGCTTATAGGACGCGACGCGCAAGGATTCAAAGCCTGTAAGCTGCGGCGTGCTGGCGGCAAGAAGATACCGGATCAGATCCTTTACTCTTCCGGAGGAGGCCAGCTTAAAGGCTTTTTGCATCTTTTCTTTTGTCAGAAGCTTGCTGTATATTTTGGCCGATTCCACGATGGATCGTTTGACGGATCCTACAGGCCGGGTATATTGATCGACGCCAATCATATAGCTTAAATATAGATGAATCCGGCGGCGGGTGCCCAGCGAACTGATGTGATAAAACTTAATGGTTTTAATTCGGTTGCTGCTGCCCGGATCGTTTTTAAACTCAATTTCGATCCCGCAATCCAACGGCAGTTTTTTATCTCCCACCATGGCATAGAGGAAGATTTTATCAATTTCCGCCTCCCGGCAGGATACGGTGCCCCGGATGGTTAAAAAACCATCTTTGTAGGATTTCTCACTGAAGCTGACCTGTATATTCGGCGTGTCTCCCATCTGTTTTGCTGCTCCTCGTTTGAACGCTTATTTTATCTCTATCGTATGCTATATCTTTTACAGGCCTTTATAGGCATTGCACACCGGCTCTACCGGTCCGTCCATTCGGATGCGTCCTTTTTCCAGCCAGATCACCCGCTGGCAAAGGCGTTCAATCTGATCGATAGAATGGGACACAATGACAACCGTCGTTCCGCCGGCCATCATTTCATGAATTCTTCGTTCGCATTTCTGCTGAAAAAGGAAATCGCCCACCGCCAAAATCTCGTCCACGATCAGAATATCCGGTTTTGTGATGGTGGCAATGGCAAAGCCGAGACGGGCTACCATACCGGATGAAAAGTTTTTAATCACCACATCGACAAAATCCTGCAGCTCGGCAAATTCGATGATTTCATCAAATTTATCTTCCATCATTTTCTTAGAATAGCCCAGCACGGCGCCGTTCAGAAAAATGTTCTCTCTGGCCGTCAGTTCCATGTCGAAGCCTGCGCCAAGCTCAATCAGCGGAGAGATCGAACCGATGGTGGTGGCTTTTCCAACCGTGGGCTTCAGGATTCCGGATATGACTTTTAACAGCGTGCTTTTTCCGGAGCCGTTCAATCCCACGATGCCGCAGACCTGTCCGCAGGGAATTTCAAAGCTGACATCCTTCAGGGCGTAAAATTCCGTGAAATTCAGCTGACGCCTCATAAGCTTGATAAAGTACTCCTTTAAGCTGTCCAGCCGTTCCTTGGACATATTAAAGCACATCGAAACATTTTCGACCTTGATCGCAAATTCGTTAGCCATATAAACCTCAAATATCAACCGCCTATCGATCAGACAAAGGGCGATTAAATGTGTAAAATGAACCGATCCTGTAGCTTTCTGAAAAGCAGAAGCCCGATCACCAGCATGAGCAGCGAAATGCCAATGCAGATCAGATTCTGCTCCAGACTCGGCACCTGCCGGTACATGACCACGGAGCGAAAACAGGTGACCAGGTGATACATGGGATTGAGCTTATAGATGTATTTAATAAAGGACATATTCTCCAGCAAAGATTCCGGATAAATAATGGGCGTCAGATACATCCAGGCGGTGGTGAACACGCCATACAGGTGCATCAGATCGCGGAAATAGACATACAGCGCCGACAGAACCAGGCTAAGCCCTATGGCAAAAACCAGGGCATAAAGCATGGGGATCGGGAAAAGCAGGAACGTCCAGCTGATCCGAAAACGCAGGATGATAATAATCATCAGGACGGCGATCATGGAAAAGAGCATGTTAACAAAGCCGAACAGGCATTTCTCCAGCGGAAAAATGTATTTCGGGATGTAAACTTTTTTAATGAGGCTGGACGCGTTCAGAATGGAAGTCAGCGAATTGCTGGTTGCCTCCACCACAAAGTTGAAAATCAAAGAACCTGTCAGGTAATAAACCGGGAAGTTTTCTATTTCGAATTTAAAGACATGGCTGAAAACGGCCGTAATGACCAGCATCATCAAAAGCGGGTTCAAAACGCTCCACAAAATACCCAGCACCGACCGGCGGTATTTGACCTTCAGATCCCGTCCGATCAGCTCCTGCAGCAGGAAACGGTATTTCATGTAGGAACCCAGCTTCTCACTCAGCTTAACGCCTTGGGCCGGGCTGCTCATTGGAACCTCCATTCCAGGTCAGAAAGCCTGGGATGAACAAGATCCTTGGGGCTCAGCTTTGTTTCCACATCCTCAAGCAGCGGCCATTTGATGCCGATTTCAGGGTCGTTCCAATAAAGGCCGCCTTCATCTTCCGGGTGATACAGATCGGTCACCTGGTAAACAAATTCGGCGATGTCGCTCAGCACATAGAACCCATGGGCAAAGCCCTCCGGGATATAAAACTGGCGCTTGTTTTCTTCCGAAAGCTCCACGCCAACCCATTTGCCGAAGGTTTCGCTGGAAGCTCTCAAGTCAACGGCCACATCGAAAACCTTGCCTTTGGTTACCCGGACCAGCTTTCCCTGAGGATGCTGCTTCTGGAAATGAAGGCCTCTCAAAACACCCTTGGTGGAGCGGGATTCGTTGGCCTGCACAAAATGCAGCTTCAAACCGGCTTTTTCGAAGTCGGCTTCGTTAAAGGTTTCCCAGAAATATCCGCGCTCATCGCCAAAGCGTTTGGCCTCAATAATAAAAACATCCTTAACTTCTGTCGGAATAAAGGTAAATTGACCCATTTCGATCTCCTGTTTAAAAATAAACGTCCCTGACTGCTGCTGGAGCAGCCCCGGCTATGTTTTTAGTCATATGATGGCATATTTAAACTATTATAGAATTGCAGGGCCTAAAAGTCAAGAAATGCCTGCAAAACGGGCTCTTCCAGTTTGTCCGTCAGATACTCTCTGCGGGCTTTTTCATAGGCCTTTTGTCCGATGGCAGATCTAAGCTCGCCGCCGGAAACTAACTGCTCCAGCCTTTCCGCCCACTCTTCCGGGCTTCCTGCCAGCAAAACCTCTTCCCCGTCTGTTAAAACCTGCTCCAGCTCTTTATTTCTTCCTGCGATGGTAGGCGTTTTCACCAGAGCTGCCTCCATCCATTTGTTCTCGGATTTGCAGGTATGGAAAAGCGTATCGCCAATGGGCATCAAATTAATATCCAGGCCCGCCAAAAGGGCAGGCAGTTCCTGCCATGGCTGGAACCTGATCTGCTGGATCTGATGCTCAAAACCAGCCAGCTCCTCGGGAAGATTTAAGGCTCCAACCAAGATCAGCCTGGCCTTGGGATGCTTTTTAAGGGTCCCGGCGATCGCCGGCGCAATCTGTTTCAAATCTTCATCGTGGGTATGAGATCCGCTCAAATAGCCAATCCGGATAGCTTCCTGCTTCGATGGCGCAGATGCATCCTTTCCTGCCATACCGGGCGCCGCGGTTTTCACAGCGCGCATCCGCTCCTTGTTTACAGCCTGTTTTTCCGACAATGCTGCCATTTCAAGAGATGCCCGGTTTCGCTGCAGCAATACCGGTTTACCAGGAAACGCTTGTTCCAGAACCTGCTGCAGGGTAAGGGTTGAGGCAAGAAAACCATCGCACCGTTCCATCACCTGCTTGGCCAAGAGGCATCTTTTAGGAAGATCAGCGTATTCCCGCGTCTTGAAAAAGGGAAGATCCTTCAGATAGGTCATATCAAATACCAGATCATCGGTACTGTACCACACCTTTTTCCCATTTTCTTTGGCTTTTCCCATCAACGATTGAAGCTTCCGGCTATCCTCCAGCCGGTAAAGCACCAGCGCATCTGCCTTCAAAACATCGGCTGCTTTGGCATCCCTTAGTTCTTTATGCGCGCATTGAATGCCATAGCCCCGGAGCTGTTCGCACAAATGCTCGATCCGATAGCGGGCAGCGTAGCTCTCTTCCTCATAAAGGCAAAGAATCCGGCCGCTTTGCTCCAGCCAAAGCCTCTTCCACCGGTCCGCAAACATAAGCAGCTCCTGCAGGATTTGCTCGGGCTTATAACCGGATAGAACCATGCCCTTTTCATACCGGCCTACCCGCTCTGGCGGCGCGCCAATAGGAAGCGCGCATACCGGAAGGCCCAGATCCATGGCTTCCTCTGCCGTCCAGGAGTAGGTCTCCGGGCAGATGGAGCTGATGAATGCCAGATCAATATCCTCCTGCAAAATTCTGGAGGGAAGCTCTTCCGGCCGGTATTTCCTTGTTTCCTTAAAGCACGCTCCCTTGATCTTCACCTGTGTCTCGCCAATCAGAATAAACTGTAAAGGCAGGGCCTTTTTATCAGCAAGCGTCACCAGTTCCTGAATAAGTCCGGCTCCCTTCAAATCAGTAAGCGTCCCTAAAAGACCGATATTCAACGTATTGGTGCTTTTTTTCTCCCGGTGAAGGGGGCTAAACACGGTATGGGCTTCCGGCATTACCTTAAGCCGTAAATCCCTGCCATAAACCTGCTCCAGTTTTTTCCTGCTGTCTTCGCTAAACAGAACAATCTCGCTGCAGCATGACAAAAACATCCCCCAGACCTTTCTCCAGGAGGCCATGTCCGCGCAGCTTCCTGCATACAGGAATGGATTATTCCGGTAACAGGCCTCGCAGGCAGCATTAACGGGCTCATGTTTGCTCTGCCCATCCCGGATATCCCTTCCCTGATCCGCTTCCGAAAGCTTTTCCGGCAAGTGACAATAATCATACTTTTCATTCAGCAGATAGATGCTCGGGCAGATAGAATAGTAATCGTGGACCACATAGGTCATGGGAAGCTTCGCTTCTTCCGTCAGCAGTTTTAAAAGCGCCGGCACATCCGGATAGGAAGCGGTTTGATTCACATAGATCCTGGTAGGCTTTGCAAAAGCAAAAAGCCCGGCGATTTTTTCCAGATCCTTTTCTTCAAATACCGCCCTTTCGCCTTTCCAGCTAAAAGAAATCAGATAGCTGTTTTTTGCCGGCGCATACTGCAAAAGCATAATCAGCGCATCCTGCGCCTGCCAGATGGCCGCTTCTTTTTGAAGATGGCCCTCTGAACCGCCGCCCAGCTGATTGTGGACGACGAAAATTCTCTCCGAAGCGGCCAGAAATGCCAGAGACGCCAGCGCCTGGGCGCGAAACGCATCCAAAGGATCCTTCTGATTAAAATCTCCAACCTTCGCGGCATAAGAAGGATGAAGCTTCGCGAGAGTCTCTGAGTGCTCCGCAATCAGCCTCCGCTTCTCCTCCGGCAGAAAAGAACCGCCATGGTTATGAAATACATACAGATTTTCAGCCGCCACATGGATAAATCCGGCCTTAGCCGCTCTCATGCACCAGTCGTTCTCTTCCCCATATCCTTTTCCGAAATGGTCCTCGTCAAATCCCCCTACTGCATCCAGCGCAGCCCTGCTCATAGCCATGCAGAAACCAACCCCGGTGGGCAATGGTGTATTTGCCGGCTTGATAGAGCGAAAGGCTTCGTCTATCTGATTCACCGGCAGATGGTTAAATACATCGTTATCCTCCAGCTCATGGGGAAAGCTCATAATCACCCCGCTGTTCGTAAAAGGCGTCACGCTGGCAACCTTCGGGTTCTCCCATATCGGCCGCATCAGCCGTTCCAGCCACCCGTCAGGCAGCTGTACATCCGTATTGAGAATCACCACATGGCGCGTCGCTTCCTTAAGGCCCCTGTTAACCGTTCTCACGAACCCCAGATTCTCCTCGTTCACCAAAACAGACGCCTCCGGATGAACATCGCAGTAATCTTCCAAAAAAAGCATAACCTGCGGATCGGGGCTCTGATCATCAATCAAAATCAACCGATAAGGAACCAAGGTCCTCTCTACCCCCGGCAAAAGCTCCCGCAGCAGGTTTAGTCCATTATAAATCGGAACAATCAAATCCACCACCGGCTCGGCATCACCCGCCTGCCCACGATTCAAGGCCGTCTCCTCGGCGCCCTCCGCCTGCCCTTGGTTCAAAGCCGTCTCCCCGGCGCCCTCCGCCTGCCCTTGGTTCAAGGCCGCCTCCCCGGCGCCCTCCGCCTGTCCTTGGTTCAAGGCCGCCTCCCCCCTCATCGCATCTGGCCCACTCCCAGCCAGATACGCCAGCGGATACGCTCTCTCCTCTTCCCGTCTCGGCGCAAAAACCTTCCTCCGAACCCCGCTCCACAAAGTCTCAAAAGCCCCCTGCTTCAAAAGCTTCTGCACCTTCCTAAGATTCTGCCTTGTCAAAATTTCCCTATAGTTCATTGAATTCTCTTATCCCTATTTCATATTTCAATATAGCACCGTCGTAAAATCCGTCTCCAAGCAGCCATCTGTCACACCCATGAACGCCTCCGCACATCTTAAGAATTTTATACATGGTCAAAGAGGCGGCGAAGTGAATGGGTGCGACAGATGGCTGCCCCCGAAGGATTTTATCCAGCCAAAGAGGCCGCGAAGTGAATGGGTGCGACAGATGGCTGCCTCCCGAAGAATTTTAACACAGCCAAAGAGGCCGCGAAGTGAATGGGCACGACAGATGGCTGCCCCCGAAGGATTTTAAAAAAGAAAGAGAATGCCTTTCGGACATTCTCTCAAATATCTATCGGTTCCCATACATCCTGGCATAGTAATTCTGATACTCGCCGCTGACAATATTCTCCCACCAGCTGCGGTTATCCAGATACCATGTAATGGTTTTCTTAATGCCATCAGCAAACATGGTTTCCGGCAGCCACCCAAGCTCTGCATGAATCTTAGCAGGATCGATAGCGTAGCGAAGATCATGGCCTGCCCGGTCCTTGACAAAACGGATCAGATCCTCGCTCTTGCCCAGGGTTTTTAAAATAATCTTGACGATATCGATATTGTGCATTTCGTTATGGCCGCCGATGTTATAGATTTCTCCGACTTTTCCCTCCCGGACAATCAGATCGATGGCTTTGCAGTGATCTTCTACGTAGAGCCAGTCACGCACGTTCATGCCATCTCCGTAAACCGGCAGCTCTTTGCCATTCTCGGCATTGGCAATCATCAGCGGGATCAGCTTCTCCGGGAACTGATAAGGGCCGTAGTTGTTGGAGCAGCGGCTGATGGTAACCGGCACCCCAAAGGTACGGTGATAAGCGCCCACCAGAAGATCAGCAGAAGCCTTGGAAGCGGAATAAGGGCTGGAGGCGTGGATAGGCGTAGTTTC
Organism: Bacillota bacterium; assembly: GCA_017634575.1. Lineage (GTDB taxonomy): Bacteria > Bacillota > Clostridia > Lachnospirales > Bianqueaceae > RUG760. Next base: position 11,286 of record JAGBND010000092.1, on the reverse strand, counting down.
TGTGAAGAAAAGATCCGGCCTGTCCAACGGCAGATCGCCGTAAACCTCGTCCGTAGAAACCTGATGATAGCGTTTGATCCCGTATTTGCGGCAGGCATCCAGCAGCACCTGCGTTCCATTCACGTTGGTCTCCACGAAAACACCCGGATTGTCGATGGAGCGGTCCACATGGGACTCCGCGGCAAAGTTAATCACCACATCCGGCTTTTCATCTTCAAAGAGCTGATAAACGGCTTTGCGGTCCCGGATATCGATCTTTGCAAATTTGTAATTCGGCTCGTTTTCAACGCTTACCAGGTTTTCAAGGTTGCCGGCATAGGTCAGACAGTCTACATTAATAATCTGATCCTCCGGATGAGCCTTCATCACGTAAAGAATAAAGTTGCTTCCGATAAATCCGGCTCCGCCGGTGACAATAATTTTCATATTCCCTCCTGAATCTGATCGTTCTGATGCTGTACAAAATACGCAAGCGCCTCTTCCCACGGTCTGAACTCATCGCCCACCGCCTCATCCAGGTGCGAGTGGTCAAGGGCCGAGTAATGTGGCCGCTTGGCAGGAGTGGGATAGTCCTCTGTCCTGCAGGGCAGCACCTTGGCCCGGATGCCGGAAAATTCAATAATTTTAGAGGCAAAATCATACCAGCTGCAAAGGCCTCTTCCGGTTCCATGGAAGATTCCCGTCTCATCGGAAGTGACCAGCTTCAGGATATGATGCGCCAGATCCGCCGCATTGGTAGGATTTCCCACCTGGTCGGAGACAACGCTTAGCTGTCCCTTATCCCTTCCGTTTTGCTGAATGGTTTTAACAAAGTTGCGGCCATAGTAGCCATAAAGCCAGGCAGTCCGGATAATCTGGTATTTTCCGCCGACCTGCTCTATTGCTTCCTCGCCTGCCGCTTTGGTTCTTCCATAAGCGCTGACGGGGCAGACAGGATCCGTTTCCTTATAAGGGCTGGTCCCTTCGCCGTCAAACACATAGTCTGTTGAAACATGGATTAATTTAGCGCCGATGGCTTTTGCAGCAAGCGCCAGATTTTCAGGACCAACCTTATTGGCCTGAAAAGCCGCCTCTTCCTGGGACTCGCACAGGTTTACATTGGTAAAAGCCGCGCAGTTAATCAGGCAGGTATAGGCACCTTTCTGAATGAATTCCAGGACGGCCTCCCTGTCTGTAATATCCAGCTCATCGATGTCCACGCCCTCGAAGATATAAGGCATATCAAAAAGCGGCACCGTCCCCAGCTCTGTTTTTTCCCCGGCAAGGCAATGCATGAGCTCTTTGCCCAGCTGCCCCTTTGCGCCGATCACCAGCAGTTTTTCCATCAGTAAATATATTTCCCTTCTGCCACTTTCTTAAGGTGTTGTCCGTAGGTGGATTTTCCGTAAAGCTCAGCTGACTCGATCAAGGTCTCTTTGTCAATCCAGCCATTAATGTATGCGATTTCCTCGATGGCGGAAATCTTGATTCCCTGGCGCTTTTCAACCATTCTGACAAAGTCCGCGGCGTCCACCAGAGACTCCATGGTTCCGGTATCCAGCCAGGCAAAGCCGCGGCCAAGAAGCTCCACGTCCAGCTCGCCTTTTTCCAGGAACACCCGGTTCAGATCGGTAATCTCCAGCTCTCCTCTGGCGGAAGGCTTGATGTTTTTCGCATACTCCACCACCCGGTTGTCATAGAAATAAAGCCCGGTGATGCAGTAGTTGGATTTGGGATTCTTCGGTTTCTCTTCAACAGAGATAACCTTTCCATTCTCATCAAACTCCACAATGCCAAAGCGTTCTGGATCTTCCACATAGTAGCCGAAAATGGTGGCCCGGTGGTTTTTCTCGGCGTTCTCTACAGCCCGTTTCAGGGTTTTGCCGAAGCCGTTGCCATAAAAGATATTGTCTCCCAGCACCATGGCGCAGCAGTCATCTCCGATAAATTCCTCACCCAGAATAAACGCCTGGGCCAGTCCGTCCGGCGAAGGCTGAACCTTATAGCTCAGCTTGATGCCGAAATGAGACCCGTCACCCAGCAGCCGTTCAAAATTCGGCAGATCCTGGGGCGTGGAAATAATCAGAATATCCTTGATGCCTGCCAGCATCAGGGTGGACAAGGGATAATAGATCATAGGCTTGTCATAGATCGGGAGCAGCTGCTTGGATGTGACCATCGTCAGCGGATAAAGTCTGGTTCCGGAGCCTCCGGCCAGGATAATTCCTTTCATGGGGATTACCTCCTGTTTTATATATGCTTATGCTTCAAAAGTTTATGCGCGCTCACGAAGCGGATGTACCGGGCCAGCAGCTTTGCCCTGTCCCGTATTAAAGCCTTCAGTCCCCGGCGATTCATATCGGTGACATTGCCGTCGTGGCGCCGGTAGAGCATCAGGACTTCATCCAGAAAAATGACCTTTCCAAATCGCTCCGCCAAAAGGCCGATCCACTGGTCGTACATGGGAAGGTCTGCAGGCGATCCTTTTAAAACCGGCGCCATTTCTTTCGTCATGGCCATCCGGCACCCCGTATAACGGTTTTTCCACCAGTTGGTCCAGAAACCTCGTTTAGGCGCGCGCCAGTCATTCATGCGCTCTCCCGTCTCCAGACCGTCCGCTTTAACAATGCTGGCATCATGCATCAGCAGGACGGGCCCCTCTTCCGATTCCAGCTTATTTCGAATGACAGCTGTTTTTTGAGGAAGCCAGATGTCGTCCTGATCGGAAAGAAGAATCAGGTCTCCTTTCGCTTCCTGGATGCCCCGAAAAAAATTGGCATTGACGCCGACATGGGCGCCTTCCATCAGGCGAATCTGCGGCCAGGCTTTCTGATAGGCGCGGACGATCTCCAGGGAGCTGTCTGTGGATCCATCATCCATCACCAGCAGTTCATCCTCCCGGTCAAGCTGCGGCAGAATCGAGTCCAGCTGCCCGTTTAGAAATTTCTCGCCGTTATAGAGCGCCATCACCACGGAAACCTTTTTCTTAACGGTTTCCATAGGGCTGCCCTCTCCATTTCCAGAAATATTTCAGCATGGATTCGATCTGTATTTTCAGGTATTTCAGATTCTTCTTATAGGCGCGCTCCCATAAATGAACGACATGGGCATTCGGGTAATAGACAACCCTTCCATGCTGCCAGACCTTGCGGGTCAAGTCCGCATCCTCATTGTAAAGGAAATAGCGTTCGTCAAAGCCGCCCACTTTTTGAAAAATTTCGGTCCGGACAAACATAAAACAACCGCCGCAGAAATAGATTTCTACAGGCTTTGAAAGGTCTTCACCCTTCATGGTATATTCGTCGCGCCACTTTTTAAAGATGCCGCCGTATTTTTCCAGATGTCCTCCCAGCATATATTTAAAGCTGGGCGCGCGCTTCGGCGTAAACTGCTCGGTTCCGTCCGGGCTTAAAAGCTTCGGCATCACCATGCAGATATCCGGATTTTCGTCCAGATAGTCGGAAAGTGTCTGCAGCACATCGTCTCTCAGAACGATATCCGGGTTCATGACCACGTGATACTCGGAGGTGAGTTGCTGAAGCACCCGGTTATTGCCTTTGCTGAAGCCTTCGTTGGTCGGGCTTTCCAGAATATGCACGTCAGGAAAGGATTCCCGGACGATTGCAAGCGTCCGGTCGGTGGAATGATTATCGCATACAAAAACATCCGGTCTCTGCCTTGTGCATGCGAAAAGGCTTTCCAGCGCGTCAGAGATGGTCCGTTCATTGTTAAAGGTAACGATGCAAACCGAGATCCGTTCTCTGTGGTTAGAGCTGTTCATCCACACCCTCCGTCCGTTCTTTAATAAACAGCATTTTTGGCGTCATCAGAATAATCCGGATATCCAAAAGCAGCGAATATTGGGAGATGTACATAAGATCCATTTCCAGCTTGTCATAGGGGCTGGTGTTGTACTTTCCGATCACCTGGGCGTAACCGGTAAGGCCTGCCTTAACCTTCAATCGGTAATCAAATTCAGGAATGGTTTCCAGGATTTTTTCGGCCAGCTCCGGACGCTCGGGCCGGGGGCCTACGATCGACATATCACCCTTAAGAATATTAAAAAGCTGCGGCAGTTCATCCAGACGGAAGCGTCTGATGAAAGCGCCTACTTTGGTGATGCGCGGATCTACCTTGTCCATCATCTGGATGCCGTTTTTTTCGGCTCCGACGATCATGCTGCGGAATTTAAGAATCTTAAACTCTTTCTTATCCTTGGTCAGACGTATCTGCCGGTAAAACACCGGGCCGCCATCCTCGATCTTGATCGCCAGGGCAATCAGAATCAGCAAAGGAGAGAGCAAAAGCAGCATAATCAAAGCAATCAAAATATCAAAGACCCGCTTCATAATCTGCTCGCCGGTGGAAAGACCATAGTTCCGGCACAAAAGCAGCGGTGAGTCAAACAGATTGATTTCACTGGCTCCGCGAATAATCACATCGGAAATGCGGGGCGCCACATAAATCCGGATATTATTTTCAAAGCAATATTTGGTGATGATGTTTCTGGTAACGATTTCCAGATCACAGATCATTACCGCATCATACTTTGACAGCTCCGGCAAAATCTTGTCGATGCCGACTGCTTCATTGACTCTTTTGGCAATGATATATTTGTCCTTCCGGGTAGCGACTTTATTGACCATCGCCTCGATATGACGGCCGGTTCCGGCTATCATAATCATCTGCAGCGGCGGATTGATTTTATGATAGGTATAATCGCTGATGAAGGTCCAGACGAGAATAAACCCTATCTGCGCCAGGCTCAGCAGGGCGATGGGACCGACGGTTACAAAGTGACGGCCGATCAGCGAAACAATCAGATACATCATAATATTGACCATGACCGTACCCATCCACTGGGACAGGAGCGTCTGACCGAAGGAGAAATATCCGATTCGGTTGCCGTCGTTGATTTTCATTCCAACTGCCAGAAGAATTCCATATACGCTGATGACTACCCAGTTGCCTCGCCGGAAGAACGGGAAAATAATCTCTTCAATATAGACGGTATACCAGAGATAGGCAAACATGGCCGTCATGCCGATAATCATGGCGGCATACAAAAACCGGCTGGGAATGCTCTTCCAGCGCTCGTGCCGATCATGCCTGTTCATAGCTCTCCCCTTCCCGGACAGCGCCGCTTTCAGAAATCAGACCATGATTTACCCGAGTCAGTTTTTCCAAATCTCTTACGCGTTTTTCAAGGATCGCATTTTCCTGAGCCAGCTTTCGTATCTTCCGGTTTTCCTGAGACACGATCCCTGTAAGAGAGAGCATAATAACCAGAACAAAGATGGCTTCTACCGCAAAGACTGCATTAACAGGGCTGACAATTCCCACCTGGCGGGTGAACCAGTTAATCAGGTCCGGGAAAATGGCCAATACAAGCAGAACAAGATCCGCTAAAAGCCAAAGCAGCGTATAGCGCAGACTTAGCTTTTTCTTTTTGAGCAGGATAACCAGCGCCACAAAAAAGGCCGCGATTACCAGAATCAAAAAGATCTGTAATTTGGGATTCACCTTTTCTCACCTCTAATCCGCTTCATCATCAGGCGTCTTAACACCAGCGCGAGCGGTACTTTTATCATATATAATGCGGATTTCATCAGGTTAAGAGAACTGACGCCCCCCTGCCGTTCTCTCATGATAACCGGAACTTCCTTTACTTTGAAACCGGCGAGCGCCGCGGATACGATCGCTTCCGGCTCCGGATAATCCTGGGCATAGCTGCGGGAGAAATATGCAATCAGCTCTTTCCCGGCCGCCCGGTATCCGCTGGTGCAGTCCGTCACCTTTACCCCGCAGACAAGACGGATCACGCCGCATAAAAAGCGCACGCCCGCGCGTCTCGAGAAGGATGACTGAAAACCATTTTTTTCGATGAAGCGCGATCCGATCACCAGATCTGCTTCTTTTTGAACAATAGGCTGGATCACATCCTGAATATAGGCAGGATCGTGCTGGCCATCGCCGTCCTGCTGGATGGCAATATCGTACCCATAGTGCATGGCATATTTGTAGCCCGTTTGAACGGCTCCGCCAATGCCCAGATTGGCCGAGAGTGAAACGTGGTTGATATTTTTCTGTTTCAGGATTTCCTCTGTATGATCTGTTGAACAGTCATTGACCACCACATAGTCGCACTCCGGACATTTTTCTTCGATTTCCCGGACCACTTTCTCTATGCTTTCTTCTTCATTGTACGCCGGAATAATCAATAGTATTTTCAAAACAATACATTCCTTTTAGCAACATGATAAAGCCTGTTTATCTCAGGCTTAACGTATATTATCCCATAATTTTCTGGTTTTGTCTACTTCTTTTCTTCCGTTATAAAGGTTATTGCAATTATACAGCGTTTTGTATTATAGTATAGTTTACGAAAAAAGTCCCTCAGTAATCGGCTATCAAGGAATATTCAGAAAGGATTTCCGCATGAAAGTATATCAAGGTACGATCGTTACCGTTAATCAGCATGACGAGGTTTGCCGCTATCTGGTGGAAGATCAGGGCCGGATCGTCTATGTAGGACACACGCTGCCGGAAGAATATAAAAGCGTTGAACGAATTGATCTGGGTTCCAAAGCGCTGATCCCGGCTTTTGTGGATACCCATCAGCATTTTGCTTCCTTTTCCACCTTCCAGGCCGGACTTAATGTGATGGACGCGGCGTCTAACGAAGAAATTAAACAGATGATCCGTGACTTTTACAAACGCTCAAAGGGAAAGACGCTGATCTGCTTCGGGGCATCTCCCTACTCGGTCAGCGAGGGCCGTCTGATCAGCCGCGCAGAATTGGATGAGGTCTGTCCCGATAAGGAAATCATGGTTGTCAAATATGATGGTCACGCCTGCATCGTCAATTCCAAGCTTCTTGCTAAAATGAATGACAAGGTCAAACATCTGCGCGGCTATCATCCCGATACCGGGGAGATGAATCAGGAAGCCTTCTTTACTTTTTCAGATTATATAACCGGTTCGCTTTCTTTGATTGATCTTTTTAAAAACATGCAGGCATCGGTTGACTTCCAGGCCTCTCATGGCATTGGAATGGTCCACACGGTGAGCGGCGTCGGTTTTATCGGAAACCTGGATATTACTTTTGAAAAGATTTTCGCCAGATCCCTGCAGAATGGTTTTCAGCTGCGGGTTTTCCCGCAGTCCATGAATCTCAACGTTGCCAAGAGCCGGAAGCTTCCGCGAATCGGCGGATGCTTTGAATGCGCCCTGGACGGCTGCTTCGGTTCTCATGACGCTGCCATGAATGAACCCTATTCGGACGAAGCCGGCGGCGACGGCGTTTTGTATTACAGCGATGAAAAGGTAATTGACTTCTGTAAAAAGGCTAACTGCGCCGGTCTTCAGATTGAAATGCACGCCATTGGGGATAAAGCGTTTGATCAGGCCACCCGGGCGCTGAAGGCCGCCTTGGATGACTGTCCAAGAGAGAATCACCGCCATGGAATTATCCACGACTGCCTTCCCACTGAAGAAGGCATTAAGATCTGCCGGGATTATCACATTCAGATGCCGGTGCAAAGCGCCTTTATCCACTGGAAGCAGGAGCCCGATGAATATCTGGTGAGCATCATGGGCCAGGAGCGCGCCTCCCGGCTCAATCCCATCAAGACCTTTAAAGAAAACGGCATTGTCGTATCCTTTGGTTCCGACGCCCCCTGTACTTCTCCTGATCCTATCGTGTGGATGGACAGAGCTGTCCACAACGGGAATCAGTCTGTGACGGTCCAGGAAGCGCTCCGTATGTGCACCTATAACGGATGCTACGCAACTTTTGATGAAAAACAGCGGGGTTCCCTTGAGGCCGGCAAAATCGCCGATATGGTGATTCTTTCCGAAAACCCCTATACTACCGATAATATTGCTGGTCTGAAGGTTTGCAGCACCATCCTTGGCGGAAAGCCATATCAGAGCGCGAAAACATCGGTGCTTCCTTCTATTCTTAAGGGACTCTTTTCCACGAACAAAAACTATTAATCAGGAGGCAGGCATGCCGCTGTCACGCTATGAATTTGAACTGCTGACTTTTATAGAACGAAATGCGAATACACAGCTTCTGATCCGGGATTTGTCGAATCAGCTTTGCATATCGGAGGCACAGATCAGCCGGTCGCTGAAGGCTTTGCAGGAAAAGGACTATCTGCGCACGAAGCCCTTGACGATAACCGAAGGCGGTCTTGCCGCCCTGGAGCCATATCGGGTTAAGAAGGCCCTCATCCTGGCCGCCGGGTTCGGCTCCCGCATGATGCCCGCCACCGCCGACAGGCCGAAACCGATGGTCACGGTGCGGGGCAGGAGAATCATCGAAACCCTGCTGGATGCGCTGATCAGCGCCGGGATCCGGGATATCACGCTGGTCCGGGGCTATAAAAAAGAAAGCTTTGATGCCTTGATAGAGAAATATCCCTTCGTCCGGCTGATCGATAACGACCAGTACGATAAAAGCAACAATATCTCTTCCGTTATGCTGGCGCTGGATGTGCTAAAAGGCGGCTGCTATCTGTGCGAGGCGGATCTTTATATCAGCAATCCGGACATCATTACCAGATATCAATACACCTCCAACATTCTTGGTTCCTATTCTCTGGAAACGGATGACTGGAGCTTTCGGATGAAGGACGGATTTATTTGTGATTATCAGAAGGGCAATACCTATTGCTACAACTATTATGGAATCTCCTACTGGACCGCGGATGATTGTGAAAAGCTGCAGCGGGATTTCTCCGACGTGTGGAATGGTCCGGAGGGGCATGATTATTTCTGGGAATTCATTCCGCTGGTGCTGAAAAAAGAACGCTATCAGGTGGAAATTAGGCCCTGCAGAAAGCAGGATATCGTTGAAATCGACAACTATTACGAGCTGGCCGAGCTGGATCCTTCCTACCCGGCCGAGGCGAAATAGTGAATGTACCGATTCGGTTACAAATAAGTGATAAAGGAGAGTTAGGCTTTGGATCTTCAATCCTTTAATATCCTAAGCAGTCTCTACAACGCGTCCATGGGGCTGCCTCAAAACAGCGCCGATCTGGCGCTTGCCGGCGCGCTGAAGGATAAGGCGGTGCATGAAGCCTTGGAGAAGAAAGGGCTGATCGATGCCGGTACGGGTGAAATCACCCCTGCGGGCGTTGCGGTGCTCGAGCCTTTCCGGGTCGATAATGCCGTCATTCTGGCGGCGGGACCCGCTACCCGGTTTGTTCCGCTTAGCCTTGAGCAGCCGAAGGGTCTGTACGAGGTAAAGGGCGAAAAGCTGATCGAGCGGCAGATTCAGCAGCTGATCGAGGCAGGTATTTCTGATATAACCGTGGTTCTGGGTTACAAGAAAGAGAAATTCGAATTTCTCGCGGAAAAATATGGCGTGAAGTTTATCTTTAATCCGGAATACAACATGAAAAACAATATCGAGAGCCTGTACAGGGCTCGCGAAGCCCTTAAGAACACCTATGTCTGCGTGTGTGACAGCTACTATCCGCAGAATCCGTTTAATCAGTATGAATTCCGTTCTTTTTATACCGGCTACAGCACCAGTGAGCAGCAGGAAGAGATGTACGCTTCGATTGCTCCCGACAGAAGAATTACCGATATCCGCGAGGGATTGCCAGGCGGCATGCTGCTGATGGGACACGCCTTCTGGACCCGGGATTTTTCTTCTGCTTTTACTGCTTTGGCTGAAGAAAACCACGAAACCGGCCGGTATGATGATCTGTTTTGGGAATGGCTTGTCCGGGACAACCTGGACAGGCTCCCGCCCTTCTATTTTAAAGAATATCGTCCCGGTTCGATTTTTGAATTTGATTACTTTGAGCAGCTTCGTCAGTTTGATACCGATTATGTTGGCCATGCCCACAGTGAGATTCTTCGGAATATTAAGCTGGTATTCCGGTGCGAAGAAGAAGATATTATCGATTTTCGCAAGATCAATGAAGGCCTGACCAACACTTCCTTTATTTTCAGAATCGACGGAGTGGATTACATTTATCGGCATCCCGGAGACGGAACCGAAAGCATCATTAACCGGCGCAATGAGAAGATGTCGCTGATCAAGGCGAAAGAGTTCGGCATCGATCCGACATATATTTACATGGAAGTAAACGAAGGTTGGAAGATATCGAAATTTGTATCTTCCTTCCGGGAGCCGGATTACCATAGCTTTGAGGATTCCAGGCGAATTCTTGAAGTGCTCAGGCATCTTCATTCCATACCTGTCAAGGTGGACTACGGCATGAAGCCCTGGGAGGACGCACTGGCTATGGAAAAGCTGTTAAAAGAAAAAGAACCCCACTGCTTTGATGCCTACGAAAGGCTGAAAAGCCAGATCGGTGATCTTTACCGCCGAACCCTTGATGACGGGGTTGAAAAGTGTTTCTGCCACGGGGATACCTATAAGCCAAACTGGATGCTGAAAGAAGACGGGCAGGTCATTCTGATTGACTGGGAATATGCCGGTTTCTCCGATCCGGGCATTGATGTTGGTTATTATATTGTGGACGCCATGTACGACTTCCCGGAAGCCGAAAGATTTATCCGGGAATATCTCCAGGCTGCCTATACCGAAGAAAAAGCATTTCATTTCATGGCTTATACAGCCATTATTGCCTATTACTGGTTTGTCTGGGCCATGTACCGCGAATCCTGCGGCGCCAATATGAAGGGCGCGCTGGAAAACTGGCGTTTTATGGCTGAAAAATATGCAAAGGTTCTCGCTTTGTAAGTTGGTGTGCTACCCGTCAAGAGGACAGTGAATAATTAAAAAGTTTTGTGCCGCCAGTCGAGCAATCGGCTGGCGGTATTCTTATGCTGCCAAATGATAGTTCTCATGGTATTCGACAGGAGTCATCAAATGAAGATTCCGCTGTATACGTTCTGTGTTGTAGTAGTGGATATAAGACTCTATTGCGTTAATTAAATCTGTTTTTGAGATAAAACGCTTTCTGTAGTACATCTCACGCTTCAGGATGCCCCAGAAGCCTTCCATCGGACCATTGTCAATGCAGTGAGCTACTCTGGACATGCTCTGCTTCATATGGTGTTTCTTAAGCCTTTCAGAGAACTGCTTGCTAGTGTACTGAAATCCTCTGTCACTATGGAACAATGGATGAGCATCCGGCTCAAGGGCTACAGCCTCATCAAAAGTGTTCATGACAAGAGGATTATCGTTGTGATCACCGATTTTAAAAGCAACGATCCTCCGGTCATAAAGATCCAGGATGGCACTTAAGTATACCTTGTGAACTTCACTGCCAATGTAATACTTGAACTCCGTCACATCCGTAAGCCACTTCGCGTTCG
>JAGBND010000091.1 GCA_017634575.1 Bacillota bacterium | reverse complement strand
TGTGAAATCCACCTGTTTCAACATGATAAAGGCCGGATATGCCGTTCATGTCATCTCCGATTGTGTGACCAGTTATGACTTAAAGAAGATGCCGGAAATGCTTGCCTACTACATGAAAAATGGCTGTGAAGTCAGGAATCTTGCCACCTATATGGGATGAATTATCAATACAGGAGATTGGACAAAAACAATTTCACAGGTCATTCATTGGATGATTTTGTCCGCCACCAGACTGTTACAGAGTGTTGGCGAAAGATAAACGACGATTGGAGGCTTGTGCCGACTGTCTTTGAAGAAAACTGGTCGCCGGAACAGTGCCGGGAAATAGCAGAAGACGTGGTGCGGCATATAAGCCTTGACCGGACCGGCTTCGGCGCGTTCGATGGCGAGCGGATTATTGGTTTTGCGACCGTCTCCCACCGTATATTCGGATTAACGGCAAGATATGTGCAGCTGGTTTGTTTTCAGATATCAGAGGAATACAGACGTCAGGGCATCGGCAGGAAGCTCTTTTCAATGGCTTGTGAAGAGGCCCGGCGGCTGGGTGGGGATAAACTGTACATTTCGGCTCATTCCTCAAAAGAGTCACAGGCGGCATACCGGGCACTTGGGTGTACGCCTGCAGAGGAAGTCAATGAGGGACTGGCAGCAGCGGAGCCCTTTGATGTCCAAATGGAATACAGATTATAAAAGAGTACGTTTCGCAGATAGCGATGGTGGCATCAAGCTGTGAGAAAGCAGACTGTTTCCGTGCAAGGAAGCTGCAGAGGCCAGTCTGGCAAGAAAGAAGACAACACGGTCGCAATGGTCGTGAAATCGGGATTTTCGAGGGGGACGCATTATGAGCCTGAAGCTGATAAAGCTCACAAAAGCTTATAAAGAGCAATTGGAAGAAATGATCAACGAATGGAGAGCGGATCAGGAACTCAATCATACAAATCACTCTCCATGGGCGGTATTCAAAAACGATTATCACGATTTTGACTATTATCTTGATCACCTTGAGATAAAAGAAGCCACGCAGAAGAGGGTTCCTGACTCTGTATTCTTTCTTCTGGATACGGAACGGGACAGACTCCTTGGAGCGATTAATATCCGCCATTATCTGAACGATGATCTGCTGATGGAAGGCGGGCATATCGGGGATGGTATCAGACCGAGCGAACGCAGAAAAGGCTATGCCACCGAAATGATCCGGCTGGCCCTAATCGAATGCAGGAAACTTGGCATCGATAAAGTGCTTATGACCTGTGATAAGGATAATATCGGTTCAGCGAAATCAATCATCAATAATGGCGGAATCCTTGAAAACGAGTTCATCAATTCAAACGGAGTTATTGAGCAGCGTTATTGGATTACCATCTGCAATTGACAAATCTTCCTATTGTAGAAAAGAATAAATATGAATCACGATAGGACATCCGGATATTCACCTGAGAGGAGAGCCCATAATGAATAAAGAACAACTGTACAGATTCATTTCCGCAAGTACCGGAAATGAAAGCAACATCTGTCAGATCTATGTCATCAAAGGTGGAAGAACTGTTTATGATGAGTGCTGGCATGGATTTACGACTGAGGATGCGATGAATGTCAATTCCGTGACTAAAGGTATTATGAGCTTGCTTACGGGAATCGCTCTTGATAAAGGCTGTATCAAGAGTATAGATCAGAAAGTGATGGAGTTTTTCCCGGATTATTCCGTAAAGCGCGGAGAGAAAACAATCTATGATGTGACGATCAGGCACCTGCTTACGATGACGGCTCCGTATAAAGGAAAATCAGAGCCGTGGAAAAAGGTGTGTACTTCAGACGACTGGACACTTATGATCCTCGATTATCTTGGAGGTCGCAAAGGGATAACAGGCGAATTCAGGTATGCGACGCTTGGTATCCAGATCCTTGCAGGAATCATTGAGCGAGCAAGCCAAGAGAAATGCATTGATTTTGCGAACAGAAATCTGTTTGAGCCACTCGGGCTGCCGAAACGGATATTGCACGGGGACAGTTCCAAAGAAGACCAGCTTGATTTCCTTATGAATAAGAATCCGAGACAATATGAGTGGTATTCCGATCCTCAGAACACAGTTACTGCCGGCTGGGGATTGTGTATGTCGGCAAGAGAAATGGCTGCTGTTGGAGAACTTGTTCTGAATAACGGTATGTACAACGGCAACAGGGTTATTTCTGCAGAATACATCAATGACATGCTCAAGCCGCATCTTAAGCTCGGTGAAAGATTCGGATACATGAACTACGGATACTTATGGTATAAGCCTTTTGATGACAGAGAGGTTTATGCAGCGATCGGTGACAGCGGCAATATTATATATGCCAATAAAGATATGAACGTATCCGTGGGTATGACAGGTACATTCAAACCGAGGATATTTGACAGAGTCGATTTTATCGAACAAAAAGTATTGCCTGTGATTGATGGGTGATATGGGTTGCCCTCACAGTGAACGGTACAGGTGAGTGAGAAAGAGACGTGCAATAAGAATTCAAAAGGTAGGCTTTCAGATATGAAACGATTGCGTCAGTATATAGGGATTCTGGCGGCAGCGGCGACTTACTACCTTGTTCATGAAGGTGCCCACTTGCTCTGCGCTGTCCTGTTAGGGGTATTTAAGCAGATTCGCTTTATGGGAATCGGCATGCAGATTGATGTTCATGCAGAAAGGATGGCCGATGGGCAGATGACACTTTTCTGCGTTGCAGGAGCGGCAGCAACCTTATTTGCCGGAATTGTGCTGGCAACACTGGTGGGAAGAATAAGCCACCAAAAAAGCAAGCTTCTTCGGGCAGTCATGTACTACATAACCATTGCCCTTTTGTTGCTTGATCCGCTGTATTTAAGCATACTGTGCGGTTTCTTTGGGGGCGGCGATATGAATGGAATCAGCCTTCTTTGTCCCGAATGGATAGCCAGAAGTGTTTTTGCTGGATTGCTCATAGTAAATGGTTGGATCTTCTGGAAACTGGTCTTGCCGGTATACAAGGAATCCTTTTCGAACGAGGCCGAGATTTAGAGAGCATAAAGAGGAGCTTATGAAAGACGCAGTATTATACATTCACGGCAAAGGCGGCTGCGCAGCAGAATGTGAGCATTATAGGCCGCTGTTCCCCGGTTACGAGGTAATTGGTCTGGATTATCACACTTTTTTACCCTGGGAAACCGGCACGGAGATCCGTGATGCGGTGACAAAGCTGAAAGAAAAGTTTGAGAACATTATTCTGATTGCCAACAGTATAGGCGCATTCTTCAGCATGAATGCCGGGATCGACGGGATGATTGAAAAGGCCTGGTTCATCTCCCCCATCGTGGATATGGAGAAGCTGATCACCGATATGATGCGGTGGGCCAATGTCACGGAGGCGGAGCTGGAAGCCAGGGGCGTGATACATACCTCGTTCGGCGAAGACCTGTCATGGAACTATCTCCGCTATGCGAGAAGCCATCCCATCCGCTGGACGGCACCGACGCGGATCCTCTATGGAAACCGTGACAACCTGACGCCATTTGAAACCATCCGCGATTTTGCAAAGAAGCACCATGCTGCTCTCACCGTCATGGAGGGCGGCGAGCACTGGTTCCACACGGAGGAACAGATGCGGTTTCTGGATGGCTGGATACTTGGAAAATGACATCAAAGAGTCGACGAAAGAGATGGAGATAAATAGCAGGAAGTGTATCTTAACCGCCGTTTTTTGCAAGTCACCGGCTGGGGTATGGACACAAGCGGATTTGTGTGTACAATGATTTCCGGGGATGGAAGCGTTCGATCGACATTTTTATCAAGATATGGCAAACATCATTACATGCTTCAGAATACTGGTCAGTTTTGCGCTGCTATTCTTCCCTTTGCATTCCGTACCGTTTTACTCATTGTACCTGACCGCGGGGATTTCCGATATGGTTGACGGTATGGTGGCAAGAAGGACGAATACAACCTCCGAGTTCGGCGCGAGGCTGGATACGGCGGCAGATTTCGTGTTTGTGGTCATATGCCTGATCAGGCTGCTTCCAGTCATGGATATTCCAACCTGGCTGTACGTCTGGATCGGCGTGATCGCCCTGATAAAGGGTATAAGCATTGTCTCCGGATATGTGATGCAGAAAAGGTTTGTGGCAGTACACACAGTTATGAACAAGGTCACAGGCGCATTGCTGTTTGTTCTGCCGCTGACTATCCCGCTTATCGAACCAAGCCATGGCGCGATTGTTGTCTGCGCTATAGCGACGTTCGCCGCAATTCAGGCAGGACATTTGATTCGGTCAGGAGATGAGCGCATTGGTCACTGAGTTTATTGGCGCGGCATTGCCGTGGATTGCGATGGGGCTGTTGCTTGCCGTGTTTTTTGCAAGGGGAGCAAGGCGGAAAAAGGGTAAGCGGGAGGAGTATGGCTCCGAGGGAATGGCGCTGGGCATGTGCTTTGGCGTGGCTGTATCAACCGCGCTGCATGTCGATGTTGGCCTCGGAATGATAGCTGGTATGATACTTGGGCTTCTCATCGGCTCCTGCATTGATAAGGAGCATAAAAGATAACGACTGGACATCGACTGGTTGAGTGATGAAGTAGAGACCGAAATGTGAATATAGCGGAGACACAGATGAAGTATAACGGCGTACTGATCGCGGTATCAGATATGGAAAACAGCCGGCGGTTCTATCGCGATGTGCTGGGCTTGAAGGCCGTTGAGGACTTCGGCGCAAACGTGACCCTGGAGGGCGGCATCTTCCTGCAAACGCTCGACACCTGGAAGACGTTTATTCAGAGCGACCAGGTCATACTGCCAAATCATGCCGGGGAACTCTATTTTGAAGAAGAGGATATTGAGGGGTTTTGCAGCCGCCTCGCTTCCCTCGATGTTCGCTTTGTCCATCCGTTGTTTGAGCATCGCTGGGGACAACGGGTCGTTCGATTCTATGATCCGGATGGACATGTCATCGAGGTGGGAGAGCGGCTGGATGTCGTCATTCGCCGCTTTTTCGAGGCCGGCCTGTCAGTGGCAGAGACGGCTGAAAGGATGGACATTCCGATTGGCATGGTACTCTCAGCCCTCGGTGACGGCGCGCTTCGACTGGTGAAGGCGAACATGGGCGATTTCATCAAGGTCAGGGATGCCTATCTGGATATCATCGAACATAGCCCAAACTTGAAGCAATATGCGAGATGGGAGTACGGCAAACACCCGACGGATGATGCTTTGATAAGGTTCATCTCTGCCGGAAACATGTACATGTTGATGGATGGCGCGGACATCGCGGGCGTGGCGGCCATTACGCCGGGGCAGGGCGAGGACTATCGGCAGGTTCAATGGCAGGTAGATGCGCAGGATCGTGAGGTCATGACGCTGCACCTGTTGGGCATCCTTCCGTGCTACCAGAGCGCGGGGGTCGGCAGGGCTATGATGCGCAAAGCGCTCGACATGGCGGCAGAAGGTGGGATGAAGGCGTTTCGGCTGGATACGCTCGCGTCGAACATTCCCGCACAGCGGTTCTACGAGTCGCTGGGATTTGTATTCTGCGGAAAACAGCACTGGTACGCGGAGAATACCGGGTGGACCGATTTTTACCTGTATGAGCAGGAAATCAGAGGAGGAAAAACAGAATGAATGTGACCTATGAGAAGAAGAACGCCATGACCTTCATCGGCTATCATGCCGAGATTCGCCCGGAGGAGGCCTATCAGAAATGTCCGGAATTCTGGGACAGGGAATACGCCGCGAAATACGCACGGCTGTGGCAAACAATGAAGCCTGAAAATGACGTGGAAAGGGCGATACTCGAAAACGGTATCGGCATGTATGCAATCTGCTCGGAATCTGAATGTGGTTTTACATACTGGATCGCGGGGCTGTATCAGGGCGGCGCGGTTCCGGAGGGGCTGGAGCTCTACAGCTTCCCCGAGAGCAGCTGGGCGGTGTTCACGGCCAGGGGGCCGATGCCGGGTTCTCTACAAACGCTGAATACGGTGGTATGGCAGGAATGGTTCCCGAATGAGGGGCAGGAGTACCACGCGAACGGTACCGCGACGCTGGAGGTCTATTCCGCCGGGAATCCGCAATCGCCGGACTATGAGTGCGGCATCTGGGTGCCGATCCAATGAGCATGAAAATATGAGCCTTTGTGGAAATGGATAGCGGAAAACGGCACAGACAGCTTCAAACTGACCTTTGACGAGATCGAATCCATTGCGGGAATTCCAATAGATCATTCGTTTTTCCGTTACAAAAAGGAGCTATTGGAGTATGGCTTTCGCGTTGAAATAATATCCATGAAGGAAAAGACTGTTGCCTTTATTCATGACAGAATGGAGAAAGAAGTGAGCCCATGAAGATTCTTGTTCTTAACGGAAGTCCCAAGCGGGAAAAGAGCGACACCATGCACATCACCCGCGCATTCCTGGAGGGGATGCAGGCGGCGTCGCCGCAGGATATCCATATCATTGATGTGATCGACAGGCACATCGAATACTGCACAGGCTGCTTTGCCTGCAAGCGGAACGGCGGCACATGCATCCATGACGACGACATGCGGGACATCCTGAATGAGATCCTGGAGAGCGATTTGCTGCTGTTCAGCTTCCCGCTGTACTGCTATGGCATGCCCGCGCCGCTGAAGGCGCTGCTGGACCGCACCATGCCGCTGTCCTCCATGGCCATGCGGAAGGTGGGCGATCGCTATGAGCACGTCGGACAGGCGGATTTCTCCCGTCTGCGCTACATGATGATCTGCGGCTGCGGCTTTCCCAACAGCAAACACAATTTCGAGCCCGCTATTGCGCAGTTCAAGCTGTGCTTCCCGGAAAATCACACCATCATCACTGTTCCCGAAAGCCCCATGTTCAACGCGCCCGAGGCGGCCATCGTCACCGAACTGAGGCTGGCGCTTGTGCAACAGGCGGGAAAGCAATATGCCCAAACGGGCAGGATTAATGAAGCGCTGCTTGCTGAAATCGGTTCTCCCATGATCCCTGAGGAGCAGTACGTGGCCATCGTGAACGGAGGCATGGAGAAATGAACGAATACATCGCCTATTGCGGCTTGAACTGCGAAACCTGCGAAGCCCGGATCGCAACGGTTAATCATGACGACGCCCTGCGGCGGCAGGTCGCGAAGGAGTGGTCTGAGCTGAACGGCGTGGAGATCACGCCGGAGATGATCAATTGCACCGGCTGCCGGATCGACGGGCCGAAAACGCCCTATTGTGAATCACTTTGTCCCATCCGGCAATGTGCCATGAAAAAACAGATACAAACCTGCGGCAACTGCGCGGAGATGGGAACATGCGAAAAGCTGGCGGTCATCACCGGAAACAACCCGGATGCCGTGAAAAATCTGCGGGAATACAGGACTCTCTCCCTTCGGGAGCGTCCTGAGCTTTTGGAAGACGCCGCGACCTGGTTTCATGAGAAATGGGGCGTGCCAAGGGAGGCATACCATGCCTGCATGACAGCTTATCTGAACCGTGAGACAGAATACGGCTGGTATCTGTGTCTGGCTGGAAACCGTATTGCCGGTGGGCTGGGCCTCATAGAGAACGATTTTCACGACCGAAAGGACCTTTCCCCGAACGTCTGCGCCGTGTATACGGAGGAAGAATACCACGGGCAGGGCATCGCAGGGCGTCTGCTGAATCTGGCTGTGGAGGACATGCGGGCAAAGGGAATTTCGCCGCTGTATCTGGTCACCGATCATATAGGGTTTTATGAACGGTATGGCTGGGAGTTCCTGTGCATGGCACACGAGGACGACAGCGGAAATGAGACACGGGTATACATTCACCGATAAAGAGGAGAATTCACTATGCAGTTTGGCATGCCGACGCTGATCGAGAATCGCCCCCTGGAGGAAAACGCTGCTTTATGCGAAGAACTTGGGCTGCGCTTCATCGAGCTGAACATGAACTTTCCAGAGTATCAGGTGGACAGGCTGGAGCAAATGGATGAGCTGGTCCGGATTGCGGAGCAGCACCATCTCTACTATACCGTTCACCTGGATGAGAACCTGAACATCGCGGATTTCAATCCGCTGGTAACGAAGGCGTATCTGGAAACGGTTCGGCGGACCATCCTCGCGGCAAAAGCCCTGCTGCCCCTGCGGGACCGGTACGGAGTCCCCGCACAGCCGCTGACGCTTAACATGCATATG
>JAGBND010000010.1 GCA_017634575.1 Bacillota bacterium | reverse complement strand
GAGTCCACGCCGGAGGATACGGCAAAGGCGATGCGGGAAGGAATATTGGCCTTGATCAGACCGGTGATAACATCCACGGAGGGACGCTGGGTGGCAATGACCAGGTGCATGCCGGCGGCGCGGGCCATCTGGGCCAGACGGCAGATGGAGGTTTCAACTTCCTTGGAAGCTACCATCATCAAATCGGCAAGCTCATCGATAATGATCACCATCTGCGGCATCTTGCGCTCGCCTTCTCCCTCCCCGCCAAGGCCTCCGCGTTCGACGGCTTCGTTGAATCCGCGGATATCCCGCACATTGTACTCGGCAAACTTCTTGTATCGCCTGGTCATTTCCTGGACGCACCAGTTCAAGGTCGCCGATGCCTGTTTGGGATCGTTCACCACAGGCAGCAGCAGATGCGGGATGCCGTTATAGACCTGCAGCTCCACCACCTTCGGGTCAATCAGAATCATCTTGACGTCGTTGGGATCGGCCTTGTAGATCAGGGACATAATCAGCGAGTTGATACACACGCTCTTACCGGAACCGGTGGCGCCTGCAATCAGCATATGGGGCATCTTGGCAATATCTGCTACGCGCACATCGCCGTCGATATCTTTACCCAGAGAGAAGGTCAGTTTGGAAGAGGCCTTCCTGAAGACATCCGAGTCGATGACTTCCCTGAGGGTGACCATGGTGGTCTCCTTGTTCGGCACCTCAATGCCCCCGGCGCTCTTTCCGGGAATAGGCGCTTCGATATGAATGGTGGTCGCCGCCAGCGCCATGGCGATATCCCCATCCAGACCGGCAATCTTTTTCACGCTGGTTCCCAGCTTGGGCTGCAGCTCAAAACGGGTAACCGCAGGTCCGCGGTTTACCTGAACCACCTTGGCTTCGACGCCGTAGACGGCCAGCACTTCTTCCAGATGCCGGGCCGATTCTAAAAGTTCTTCCCGGCTGTAGGAAGCTGCCTCTTCTTTGTTTTCATTCAGCAGCGTGATAGGCGGGAAATGATATTCTCCCGTAGGACCGACAGGCTTTTGTTTCGCCGAGCCGGATCCTCCCGCCTGTCCAAGCCCCGCCTTTTCGGCGGTTTCGTTGGAATCCACATATCCGTCTGGAAACTCTTCTTTATCAAACACCTTTTCCGTGGACACGGCTGAAGCATCAAAGGAAACGGAGACAGCCGGCTTCGCATCCGGCACAGGATCCTGCGCCATTGTCCGCCCGGCTAATTCATCAGCGCCGGCCTCTGAAGCCCATTGGTAGTCCTCCGCAGGCGCTTCAATGACCTCATTTTGCTCCTCATAAGCTTCTTCGGCATAGTAAACGGGTTCCGGCTGGGGTTTGATTTCATCAGATGCTGCTTCTGCAGAAATCTCTTCACTCTGCGCCAGAAATCCCGTCTGGGGCTCCGGCATCACATATCCGGATTCCGGTTCTTCAAAGGTGAAATGCTCTCGCTGATTGGCAGCTTCCACGGAAACCGGATCCTCCGGCAGATCAATGGAAGCCGGCGAAGGCTTCACGACGATCTTGTGCCTTGTCTCCTTTTTCTCGCCAAACATGGCTTTATCATAAGGATCTTCGTATTTTTCCCTGGCCTTGTAACTTTCAGGATCGTACCCTTCCAAAGCCTGCTTGCGGGCCAGGTAGGCATCGTTTCGAATCAGGGGAATATCCACAGCGCCATCGTGGTAAAGCACAGGCTGTCCTTCCACCTGCTGGTTTTTCCGAAGATCGGAAGGCCAGTCGTTGGGGTTGGACTTTACGCTGGTGCGGATATTTTCACGGCTAAGCTCCAGCGATTCCTCCGAAGCCTTCAAAAGCCTGTCCGCTCCGCCGCTCTTATGCCGGTTTCCATTCCCGGCGCGGCCGGCAGTCTCCTGACGGGCTGTGTTCATCTTGCCGCCCTTTGCCCCTTCTTCCGGGAAATCTCCCTCCAGCGCCACCTGAGCATTTCCGGAGCCGTCCTTGGAAGGAAACAGAACCAGATTGCTGCCGGAGGGATATACCTTCTTGGACTGGCTTTCCAGTTCCTCCTTCGCCTTGTTTTCAGCGGCCATCTCACGCTGTCTGGCCAGGCGCGCTTCCCGCTCCTGCCGGACTTCTTCGCGCTTTTCTGCCCGCTCTCTGGCACGGATCCGGGTTCTCTCGGCCAGATGATCGGTGGTTTCTTTTGTTTTATGGCCGGCAAAAATCATCCCGTCCACCAGAGAACGCTCGGTAATCAGAATCACCACAATCAGCAGCAAAAAGACCATCAGGATAATGGTTCCGGTACGGCCGATGACCTTTAACAGCGCGCCGCCCAAAAGGCCGCCGACCACGCCGCCTGTCTTCACGGACGCTCCCTGATACATCAGCTTGACGGTGTTCAGCGATGTGCCGCCAATCACATGCATCAGCGCGCTGAGGAAAACAAGGGCCAGATATCCGGCTCCCAGCTTCAGCCAAAGAGACCGGTTCAGTTTGCCAAACAGGTTCAGCGCAGCGATAAACAGAGAAAACACGCAGATTAAATATGCGCTGAAACCAAACAATCCCACGAAAAAGTGATTTATGGAGAGACCCACGATGCCCAGGGAATCCTTCAAAAAGACCCCCAGTGTCACGATCAGAACACCAAACAGGAGAATCCAATCTGTGATCTCGATTTTCAGCTTCGGATCGACACCGGCCCTTCCTTTAGCCGAGCGGCCGGATACAGACCGGGAAGAGGTCCTGGCGCTGCTCTTTTTTCTGGAAGAGGCTGCAGCAGCGCTCTTCTTTTTTGTCTGAGAAGATTTATGTTTTGTCGTGCTCACCCGTTACCTCCTGGAAATAAAACCCGTTATCTAAATATCTATTCAAGTTATCTTTATAATCCGTTAATCGAAAATCCCGCGGCCTGTTTTAATGAATAAAGAAGCCGGCCACAATGGAAATCACGCCAACCGCCATGCAGTAGTAGCCAAAATAATGCAGCTTGTCCTTGCGAAGCAGCGCCGCAATCCAGCGCACCGTCAAAAGACCCAGAACAAAAGCGACCACCATGCCCACTGCATAGTAACCCATGTTGGCAGCATCCGCTGCGGAAATCTTCAGAAGCTTCAGAAGCGCTGAGCCCAGGATAGCCGGAATGCCCACCAGGAAGGAATAGCGGAATGCAAATTCCTTATCAAGGCCGCAGAAAAGGCCAGCCGCCACGGTGGTCCCGGAGCGGGAAATGCCGGGAAGGGTTGCGATGCCCTGAGCCAGGCCGATAAAGACGGAATCCTTGTATTTCATCTTCTCCAGGCCTTTATGCCCGATGGGAATTTTGGTCAGGCTGAAAAGGATCAGACCGGTTACCAGCAGCGCGCATCCCACCGCAATAACAGAACCAAAGAAGATATCCTCCAGGAAGGCTTCCACCAGAAGGCCAATAATCACCGTGGGGATGCTGGAAATGATGATAAACAGCACCATTCTGCGCTCCGGATAATCCTCCCAGGGCTTCTTTTTGAAGATCAGCAGGCACAGATCACGGATGATCTTTAATCCTTCGATCACAAGCATTTTCACATCTTTCCAGAAATAAACGAACACGGCTCCCAGCGTTCCCACATGAAGCAAGGCCTCGAACAGGGCCGAGGTTTCAATATTGATGTCAAAAAAGATCTTGCCCAGAACAAGGTGTCCCGAGCTGGAAACCGGAAGAAACTCAGTCAATCCCTGGATGACTCCCATGAGAATAGCCTGCCAAATATTCATAGAAATATCCCTCTGCTTATCTAAATATAGTGGTCAGCACAGTTCTTCTCTGACCGATCAGGGAATATAAACTCCACAGTCAGTGCGCCCGGCTGTCCATTTTTATGCAACACAAAACTCGGGAATGCAAAACTCCCGAGCTTTAATTGTACCACAAAATATAGTGTTTGTAAATGAAAGGATGAAATTAAGAAAGGCCATATAAGCATGCTTACTTGTCATCTGAGCATACCTTGTCAGGCAAAAATACAACCCGGACTTTTCATCCGGGTTCTATCTTTTATTCTTTTGGGTTAGCCCTTACATGAAGACATGTCTGATCAGTGCTCTCTTCTTTCTCTTCTCTCGCGGCGCTCAGGTCTTTCCTCCTGACGTCCCTCGGGAGGGGGAAGAAGGGCTTTGCGGGAAACCTTGACCTTG
The DNA here is from genome assembly GCA_017634575.1 of Bacillota bacterium. Lineage (GTDB taxonomy): Bacteria > Bacillota > Clostridia > Lachnospirales > Bianqueaceae > RUG760. Next base: position 23,146 of record JAGBND010000010.1, on the reverse strand, counting down.
CCCTGGTCATCGATGCCGATTACCTTGACCATGATCTCGTCTCCGATGTGCAGCACATCTTCGACTTCCTTCACATATTCATAGCTGATCTCGGAAAGATGCAGCAGCGCATCCTTGCCGGGAAGCAGCTCAACGAAAGCACCGAACTTGGCCAGACGGACAACCGTTGCATTGTATACCTCGTCCATCTCAATTTCTTTTGCGATGGTTTCGATGGTCTTGATGGCCTTCAGGCACATTGCCTCATCGGTGCCCAGCACATAGACGCTGCCGTCTTCCTCGATGTCGATCTGCACGCCGGTATCAGCGATGATCTTGTTGATGGTCTTGCCCTTCGGGCCAACCACTTCACCGATCTTGGAAACGCTGATCTTGGTGTTGTAAATCTTGGGCGCATACTCGGACAGGTGCTCTCTGGGTGCAGAAATGACCGGAGCCATAACCTCGTCCAGAATGTACTCTCTGGCTTCCTTGGTACGGGCAATGGCGCCGCGGATAATCGCGGGTGTCAGGCCCTTAACCTTAATATCCATCTGAATGGCGGTAATGCCCTTGTGGGTACCGGCTACCTTGAAGTCCATATCGCCGAAGAAGTCTTCCAGGCCCTGAATATCGGTCAGCAGAACGAAATCGTCTTCGGTCTCGCCGGTCACCAGACCGCAGGAGATGCCGGCAACAGCGCTCTTAATGGGAACGCCGGCAGCCATCAGAGCCAGAGAGCTGGCGCAGATGGAACCCTGGGAAGTGGAACCGTTTGAGGAAAGCACCTCGGATACGGAACGGATGGCATAGGGGAAATCCTCTTCAGAAGGAAGAACCGGAACCAGCGCGCGCTCTGCCAGCGCGCCATGACCGATCTCACGGCGTCCCGGGCTGCGGCTGGGCTTGGTCTCGCCAACGGAATAGGAAGGCATGTTGTACTGATGAATGTAACGCTTGGATTCGACATTCTCATCCAGGCTGTCCAGGATCTGACGCTCGGAAAGCGCGCCCAGGGTGACAATGTTCAGAACCTGAGTCTGTCCGCGCTTGAAAAGACCGGAACCATGAACTCTGGGCAGCAGGTCAACCTCTGCGGAAAGAGGACGGATTTCATCCATCCGGCGTCCGTCAGGTCTCTTGCCATCGATTTTGATCATCTTGCGGACGGTCTTCTTCTGATACTGGTAAACCGCTTCGCCGACATAGGGAAGCATCTTCTCCTGCTCTTCTTCGGGCAGCGTGGCAATGTATTCCTCAAAGGCAGCGGTCACTTCGCGGATGCGCTCGTCGCGGACCATCTTGTCGTCGGTGAAGACGGCTTTTTCCATCTCTTCCGGCGGGCAGACCTTCTTCAGGGCTTCAAATACCTCTTCCGGAACCACCTGCTCTTCATAGGCATGCTTCGGCTTGCCGCAGGCAGCAACGATTTCGTTGATAAAAGCAACGATCTTCTGGTTGGTCTCATGGCCAAGGAAAATCGCTTCCAGCATCTTGTCTTCCGGAACCTCATTGGCGCCGGCTTCGATCATCACGACCTTCTCAGCGGTGGAAGCCACGGTCAGATCCAGGTCGGAAACCTTTCTCTGCGCGCTGGTGGGATTGATGACCAGCTCGCCGTCAACCAGACCCACAGAAACGGCGCCTACCGGGCCATAGAAGGGAATGTCGGAAATGGAAACCGCGATGGAGGAACCGATCATAGCCAGAATTTCCGGCTGGCAGTCCTGTTCCACGGCCAGAACCGTGTTCACCAGGGTCACATCATTGCGGTAGTCCTTAGGGAACAGGGGACGCATGGGACGGTCGATGCAGCGGGCGGTAAGAACCGCGTTCTCGCTGGGACGTCCTTCGCGTTTTAAGAAACCTCCGGGAATCTTGCCCACGGAGTACATCTTTTCTTCATAGTCTACAGAAAGAGGAAAGAAATCGATTCCCTCTCTGGGTTTATCCGAATGGGTTGCGGTAGAGATAATAGTGGTATCTCCATAGGAAAGCCAGACAGCGCCGCTGGCCTGTTCCGCGACCTTGCCCACTTCGGCGCGGAGCTTACGTCCGGCAAGCTCCATCTCAAATACTTGTGACATGTACAATCCTCCTAAATTTCGTTACGCGTGACAACAAACATGCGTGATAAACGTACGACAAAAAGTTGTAAATCCTTTCGGATTTACAACTTTTAGTTTTGTCTTACCGACGGATACCCAGTTTTTCGATGAGTGCACGATAACCTTCAATATCCTGCGCCTTCAGATAGTTCAGAAGACCTCTGCGGCGACCGATCAGCATTAACATACCGCGGCGGGAATGATGGTCCTTCTGATGGGATTTCAGATGCTCGGTCAGATGATTGATGCGCTCGGTTAAAAGAGCGATCTGGACTTCCGGAGAACCGGTGTCGCCTTCTGTTCTGCCAAACTGTTTGATGATTTCCTGTTTTCTTTCTTTGGTCATGATAAGACCCTCCTGTAAAAAATAAAATAAGCTGTCAGCTAAGGTAGGGTTGGAGATGCCTCATGCTTAGCTGCAGTTATGAGGTTCAGCTGCCTCTCGGCCTGAAACTCACGGTTTATTATTTTAACATATAAAGCATGCTTTGTAAAGGATAATTAATTGAAATTATACGGACAAAAGCTTATAATCATTTTACACGCTGCGCGCTTTAGATGCAACCGCAAGTTCAGCCGTATGCGTCTTACATTGTTACGGCTATTCAGACGCCGCAGGAAGGAGGGTAATTCATGAGCCGCATTATTCTGCATATGGATATGGACGCCTTTTATGCGTCCGTGGAAGTTCACGATGATCCATCTCTGGCCGGAAAGCCGCTCATCATCGGCGCCCTTCCCTCCGAAAGAGGCGTCGTCTCCACCTGTTCCTATGAGGCAAGGCCCTACGGCGTCCGTTCGGGAATGAGCATCAAGGAAGCCTACCGCCTCTGCCCTAACGGCATTTACATGCACGGCCACTACCATCGCTACCATGAGGTCAGCGATCAGGTTCATGAGATTCTTTTAAGCTACACCGATCAGATTGAATTCATTGCGCTGGATGAAGGCTATCTGGATATAACCGGCTCCATCCGGCTTTTCGGCCCCCCTGAAAAAATCGGCCTGGAAATCAAAAAACGGGTGCTGAATGCCACCGGCCTGACCTGTTCCGTCGGGATCGGCTACAACAAGATGACCGCCAAGCTGGGCAGCGAAGAAAAAAAGCCCGATGGCTTCTTCATTTTTGACAGTCCCGAGCACTTTCAGAGCATCACAAAAGAAAGGCCGGTCAGGATTCTTCCAGGCGTCGGGGTAAAAGGAGCCGCAAGGCTTGCCTCCTTCGGCATCCAGACCGTCGGCGATCTGAGAAGCTGGTCCAGGCAGAGACTGGAGAAAACCTTCGGCGAATTCGGTTCCGATCTGTATCTCCACTGCCGGGGATACGGCTCCGATCACGTCAGCCGCCTGGGCGAAGGCGAAGCCAAATCCATCGGTAAGGAAGTCACCTACCAGCGGGATATGCAGGATCCGGAAGAAATGCACAGCACCCTGAAGCTTCTGGCTTCATCCGTCAGCGACCACCTGAAAAGGCACGAGTTCTACGCTTCCACCGTTACCCTGAAAATCAAATATAACGACCTGAGCCTTCATACCCGATCCAAAACCCTGGATAATCCGGTCCGCTCTTCCCATGACCTGTACCAGATTTCTCTGGCGCTGCTGAACCAGGCTCCCTTGAAAAAGCCGGTCCGCCTGCTGGGCATCTCCGGGTCGCATTTTACCACTACGCCCATTTATCAATATAGCCTGGATGAAGATGAAAAAAGGATCGATCCCGAAAAGCAGGAAAAGGTGGAAAAAGCACTGGATCAGCTTTCCGCCCGTTTTGGAAAGGGCGTCATCCAGACCGCCGGAGAGATGGACAGCAAGCGGATCTTAAAGGAAAAGGGACTGCTCTGAAAAGACACCAGGAAACTGTTCATTTGTGAACAATCAGTGAATCTTTATGGCGAATGTGTAAATTTTACCAAAACGGCTTGCTTTTACATTTTTCTCTTCTTATAATATTTCCTTGTAATTAAACAACTAAAAGGCAGCCGTTCAGACCCCCCCATCTTTTAGGGGCAAGGCGCAATTACAGGACCTTTCTGAACCGTTGCATCACCAGTAAATATCGGAGGTACGTACATGCTCTGTCAAATATGCCACACCAATACAGCTGTTTTATTTGTCAACCGTCTTGAAAACGGTCAGCAGAAGCAGCTTGCCATGTGCCTCTCCTGCGCGAGAAAGCAGGGGCTTCCCCTCTCCAATCTGATGGGCGGCCCCGGCGGCGTCAATCAGGAAGAGCTGGACAACATCGGCAAACAAATGAACGAAATGATGGAACAAATGCAGGAGGACGGAACCCTGGAAGGGTTGGAAAAGATGATTCCTCCGCAGTTCCTGAATATGATGAAAGGCGCCGCGCACCCCGGCGAGGACGATGAGTCCGCCGATGCAGAAGCCATCACGGACGAGGAAGCCCAGGATGCGCCGGCATCGGATGCAAACAGCGCAGAAGAAGATCCGGCCAAAACCCGGGCGAAGATGCGCCGTAAAAGAAATGAGCGGCTGAAAACCCTTTCCAAGTTCGGCACCAATCTGACCGACAAAGCAGAAGACGGACAGATCGACGGCGTCATCGGCCGTGAAAAAGAGATCGACCGTCTGATGCAGATTCTCAACCGCCGGACGAAAAACAATCCGGTGCTCCTGGGCGAGCCCGGCGTTGGCAAGACCGCCATTGCCGAGGGATTTGCGCTGAAAATCGCCAAGGGCGAGGTTCCCGTCAAGCTGAGAGACAAGCAGGTCTATCTGCTGGATATGACCGGACTGGTAGCCGGAACGCAGTTCAGGGGACAGTTCGAAGCCCGCATGAAGGCTATTATCAACGAAGTCACCCAGACAAAGAACGTCATTCTGGTCATCGATGAGATCCACAACCTGGTGGGCGCCGGCGATGCGCAAAGCTCCATGAACGCCGCCAATATCCTCAAGCCTGCTCTGGCCAACGGTTCCATTCAGATTATCGGCACCACTACTCTGGACGAGTATCGCAAGTATATCGAAAAGGATGCCGCCCTGGAGCGCCGTTTCCAGCCGATTATCGTGGATGAACCCACCAAGGAAGAGGCTGTGGAGATTTTAAAGGGAATCCGCTCTCACTACGAAAACTACCACAATGTAAAGATTTCCGATGCTGTGGTGGAAGAAGCCGTTTCCCTGTCCCAGCGGTATATCCATCAGAGATATCTGCCGGATAAAGCCATCGATGTCATCGATGAAGCCGGTTCCAGAGTCAATTTAAACAACACCGGTCTGATCGATCTGCAGAATCTGGAAAAGACCCTGAAGGTTACCCAGCAGAAAAAGGAAGAGGCCGCCGGCACCCAGGACTTCGAAGCTGCTGCCCGCTACCGGGTGGAAGAGCTGAAGCTCACCAAGGAGATTGAAAAAGCCAGGGAAATCAGCACCAACATTCCCCTGACCTACGATGATATTGCCCAGGTTATTGAAAGCTGGACCAAGATTCCCGTCAGCCGCCTGACCAAGGAAGAAGCGGACAAGCTGCTTAATCTGGAAGAAAATCTGCACAAGCATCTGATCGGACAGAACGAGGCCGTTTCCGCTGTTTCCCGCGCCATCCGCCGCAACCGTTCCGGTTTTCGGAAGGAACGCAAGCCTGCCTCCTTCATTTTCGCAGGTCCCACCGGTGTCGGCAAGACCGAGCTGGCCAAACAGCTGGCCATCGAAATGTTTGGAACAGAAGATGCCATGGTGCGCATCGATATGTCTGAATATATGGAAAAGCACACCGTTTCCAAGCTCATCGGCGCGCCTCCAGGATATGTGGGCTTCGACGAAGGCGGCCAGCTGACGGAGAAAGTGCGCAGACGCCCCTTCTGCATTATCCTGCTGGATGAAATCGAAAAGGCGCATCCGGATGTCTTCAATATGCTGCTGCAGATTCTGGATGACGGCCGTTTAACCGACTCCCAGGGACGCACCGTCAGCTTTGAAAATACAGTCATTATCATGACCACCAATGCGGGGGCCAGCTTTAAGGCCTCTTCCCTGGGCTTCAACCAGGCCGCGCCCACCTCCATGTCCCTGCGGATTCAGTCTGCCCTCAAGCAGACCTTCCGGCCCGAGTTCCTAAACCGGGTGGATGATGTCATTACCTTCGACCCGCTGACCCGCGAGCAGCTGAGACAGATCGTCGATCTGATGCTGGAGGATGTATACAAAGCCGCCGCCGACCAGTCCATGACCGTTAAGATCGAGGAAGACGTGAAGGACTATCTCTCCGAAAACGGTTACGACGAGCAATACGGCGCCAGACCTCTGCGCCGCCTGATCCAGCGGATGGTGGAAGATGAAATCGCCGAAAGCTTCCTGAAAGGCGAGCTGAAGGAAGGCGACGAAATTCATATGATCATGCAGGACGACAAACCGGTCATCGAAACGCCGGTCTAAGACCCGCTTCCAGGATCCAGACATATAAAAAGAGCTTTCAGCCTCAAATCATTCAGGCTGGAAGCTCTTTTTTTGACGCAAGGAATGTCCGGTTACGGCTGAATATAGATAAGCAGCTTGTCGATATACAATTTGCACAGCATCAGAAGGTCATCCCCATAGACGAACATGGCCGCAATAAAAACACAGGCCAAAATAGCAATCAATACATTACAGAAAATGACTGTCGGTTTGGAATAATCCGTCATGGATGAACCTCCTATGGAAATGAAATGCCGGGGTCGAATCCGAAAAAAAGAAAAACGATATAACAGAAAACAAAAGATACATCTTTGTTTCTATTATATCGTTTACTTATCTATCCTGCAAGTGCAGGTTTTTTAAAATCTGATCAAACTTGCTGTTTCAGGCATCCGTTTTTCAAGGAATAGCATTTTATGAGGGAATTTTCGGAATCCATTACAGCATGGAGGCTGCGATCAGCTGCCTGGTGTAGGGATGCTGCGGATGGGTAAAGACCGTTTCGGTATCCCCCTCCTCCACAATCCGGCCCTTCTCCAGCACCAGCAGCCGGTGGCAGATGGACCTTACGATAGACATATCGTGGGAGATAAAGATAATCGACATTCCACGCTTTTCCTGTAGGGAAAGCAGCAGACGAAGCACCTGCGAGGAAACCGTCACATCCAAAGCGGAAACCGGCTCATCGGCGATCAGTATTTCCGGATCATATAAGAGCGCCTGCCCAATGCAGACCCGCTGCCGCTGGCCGCCGGACAGCTCTCTGGGATACCGGTCATAGATTTCCTCCGAAAGATCCACTTCTCTCAACATAGAAAGAATCTGTTCTTTCATTTCCTTTTCGGTCTCATTTTTCCTTCTGGCTTTCAGGCCGCTGCGAAGGGTTTCCATTAAGGTCCAGCCGATGGTGCGGGACGGATTCAGCGCGCTGCCGGGATCCTGGAAAATCATCTGGGGCCGTTCGGGGGTTTTCAATACCTCCTTCAAATCGGAGCCAAATACCTGAATGTTCCCATCGTAGGTGCCTAAGAGCCCGGTAAGCACCTTGCCGATGGTGGATTTTCCGCTGCCGGATCCGCCCACGATACCCAGGATTTCATTTTCCCGCAGCGTCAAGGACGCATCAAAAACATAGGGCTCCAGAGGCATCTTTTTAAACAGGCTGCTCTCAAAGCTGCGGGGCGGATAGTAAATGGTCACCTTGTCCATGGAAAGCAGCACCCGGTCCTTCGGACGGGTCTGTACCCGAGGGGTATGGGCCACCAGAGTTTTGGTATATTCATCCCGGGGATGGTCCAGCACCCGGAGGGTTTCACCCTCTTCCACAATCTTTCCATGATACATCACGATCACCCGGGAGCACAGCCTGCGGATGACATTCAGATCGTGGGAAATGAACAAAATGCTGATACCGGTTTTTTCGTGGATTTCCTTCAGAAGATCCAGAATCTGCGCCTGAATCAGCACATCCAGGGCGGTGGTCGGTTCATCCGCAATCAAAAGCTTCGGCTCTGTAATCAGCGCGGACGCGATCATTACCCGCTGGCGCATGCCGCCGGACAGCTCATGGGGATACTGCATGCAAATCGCCTGGGGATCCGGCAGCCCCACATCCTGCAGCACCTTGATCACGCGCTGATGAATCTCCGCTTCCGACATATGCGGAAAATGCAGACGCAGCGCTTCTGCCACCTGAGGTTCTATTTTCATCACCGGATCCAGCGAGGTCATGGGCTCCTGAAAAATCATGGAGATGCCCAATCCCCGAAGATCGCACAGCTCTTTCTCGGAAAGGCTCAGCAGGTTCTTCCCATCAAAGAGGATTTCTCCGCCGTCAATCCGGGCCGTTTGCTTCAGCAGCCGGATGATGGACAGCGCGCTCATGGACTTTCCGGAGCCGGACTCGCCCACCAGGCCCAATACCTCGCCTTTTTGAATGGATAAGCTGACATCCCGGATGATGGTATCTCTTTCTTCGATGCCGTCATAGGGATCATCATCAGGAAAAGATACGGACAGGTGATTGACTTCTACCAGATTCATCGCTTCTCCTTTCAGCTCTCCTTTAATCCTTCCGACAAAAGCGCAGCGCCAAGAATCATCAGAATAATGGTGATGCCCGGGAACAGTGCATACCAGGGGCAGTTCAGCAGATAACTCTGGGCTTCAAAAAGCATTCTGCCCAGGGATGGAGTCGGCGGCTGCAGGCCTAAGCCTAAATAGCTCATGCTGGCCTCTGCCAGCACTGCATTGTTAAAGCCGATGGCAGCAGCCGTAAACAGACTGATCCTGGCATTAGGCAGAATATGCAGAAAAATGATCCGAAGAGGCGAAACGCCCTGCAATCTGGCGCTTCTGACAAAGTCTCTGTCTTTAAACCGGATCACTTCTCCTCTGGCAATGCGGGCATAGCTGGGGATAAACAGGATGCCAAGAGCCAGCACCACATTCAGGGTGCCCGGACCGAGAAAGCTGATCAAAAGCAGGGCCAGAAGCACGCTGGGAAAGGATAAAAGCATATCGTTGATCCGCATGAGGATCTGGTCAAAGGAGCCGCCGAAATAGCCTGTCAGGGAACCCACAAGGATTCCGATGCCGCCTCCCACCAGGTTGGTCAGAAGCGCCACCAGAACGGTGATGCCGCAGCCGTTAATGACCCGGGAAAACACATCCCGTCCGAAATTATCGGTGCCGAAGATATGCAGGAGGGAAGGCGACTGGGATACCGAGAGAGGATCCATTTTGGTTACGGAAAACGGCGTCCAGACCTGTCCGAGCAAGGAAAGGATCAGAAAAACAAACAGAATCAAGGCGCCTGCAAAGACCTTGGGATGCACTTTGCAGTATTCCCAGATTCTGGACAGGGTCCATTTTTTCATGAGATTTTCTCCTTTCCTGAAAAAATAAATTGGGGTCGCCGCCATTTGTCTCTTCTGCATACTCTGCCGCCTTTCTGACCCCGTATAGAATCCTTCAGATATGCGGAAGCCGTCTGCAGAAGAGACATATGGCGGCTCGGAGATGCAGAACTTTATTTTCGTCTTAATCTGGGATCTACAAGAATGTATAGGATGTCCATTACAAAGCCGGCGGTTACGACGACGGAGGTGATGTACATGACGATGGCCTGGACGACGGGAAAGTCCCGGGCGGAGATGGATGTGATCAACAGTCTTCCGATTCCGGGAACGGAGAAGACCTGTTCGGCGACGATGCTGCCTGCCATGATTTCAGCTATGATCGTGGCCAGGAAGGTGATCACCGGAATCAGGGCGTTTTTCAGCACATGGGCGGAAAGCACCTTTCCCTGGCTCATGCCGTGGGAACGGGCTGTGCGGACGTAATCCTGGGAGAGTTCTCCCTGAATGGAGCTTTTCAGAAACCGGACCGTCATGGATATTTTGGGCAGAGCGATGGAGATGGCCGGAAAGAGCAGGTAAAGCACGGCTCTTGAGGGGTTCTCCGATAAGGGAATATAAGCGCCCGGCTTGAAGAAGTGAAGCACCAGACCAAGCAGATACGTGATCATTATTCCCAGAAAGAATGCCGGAACCGCCATCAGAACCTGCCCCAGCCCTGACAGAAGCGCATCGACCCATTTTCCCTGATGACGGACACATAAAAGGGAGATGGGGAAAGAAAACAGCAGGATCAGACCCATGGACAAAAGAGACAGCACCAGGGTTACCTGAAGACGGCTGGAAAGCAAGGCTGAAACTTTGGTTCCGCTGTATTGCAGGGATTCGCCAAAATCGCCCTTCAATGCATTCAGCAGCCACTTTCCGTAGCGCAAAACGATGGGATCGTTCAGCCCCATCTCCTCTTCCAGGCGCTCGATCTGCTCCGGCGACGCGTCAACGCCCAGCTTAGCAATGGCCGCATTGCCAGGAATAATGGAAAAAACAATAAACGTGACAAAAGAGATGACCAGCACCGTGATTATGAGAGAGATCAATTTGTTGACAACAGATTTCATGCCGGTCACCTCCTTTTGCATTTACCGTCATTTGACGCCTTATAGCGTCCTTTTTTACTTTTTATTCCTTGACCATATAAATGGTGGACACATCCCAGGCAGCTGTGGGATAGAAATAATATCCGTCAAACCTGCTGGAAATGGCTACAAAATCGGCCGGATCTTCCAGATAGACGGAAGCAGCGTTTTCAGACAGATTCAGCTGCATCTGCTTGTAGTATGCGGCCTTTTCCCCCTGGTCCACTGCCGCCAGGGCCTTGCCTAAAAGCTCATCGTATTCAGCATTGCTGTAGTTGGTCATGTTTTTGGAATCATTCGTTCCATACTTGGCCAGCCAGTCGCTGGGATTCAGCTTTCCGTCAAAACCGATGACGGTCGCTTCATACTGTCTTCCCTTGTACACATCCGTAAGCCAGCTGGACCATTCAATCTGTTTCAGTGTGGCTTTGATGCCCACTTCCGACAGCTGATCCGCAATAATCTGCGCGGTATCCACATGCTGGGAATACTGGCTGGGAACCGTGATGGTCAGCTCGAATCCATCACCATAGCCCGCCTCGGCCAGAAGTTCCTTTGCCTTTTGCACATCGTGAGGATAAGCATCGGCGCAGGAGGGCTCATACCAGGTCTGCAGGGACGGAATCATGTGGGAACCGATCAGGGTGGACTTGCCGCCAAACATAAACTGATTGATGGCATCCCGATCCACAGCATAGCACATGGCCTGACGGACTCTCACATCCTTGAAGGGTTCAAAGTCGTTGTTCAGGAACAGGGCGTGAACCAGATTCATGTTGCCTTCCACGATGCGGAACTGATCCTGCGCTGATTTTTGAAGCGCGTCCACCTGAGCGGTGGTCAGATAGTTAAGCACATCGATGGTTCCCGCCTGAAGCTCCGTGAAAGCCGTATTCACATCCGCAATGAACTTAAAGCGGACGGAATCCAGGTAAGGCGCGCCGGACACCCAATAGTACTCGTTCTTGGAAAGGTCCAGGTATTCGCCGACCTTGTAGGTATCCACCTTAAAAGGACCGGTTCCTATAGGATTCTGCACCGGATCTGACCCGTCCGGAATAATGGCCAGGGTAAGCTGAGACAGAAATTCAGAGTCCGGCTGCTTCAAAGTAATCACGACCGTCTTGTCATCCGGGCAAGTCACCTGATCCAGGGCCAAAGAAAAAGCGGAACTTTCTCCTGAAAGCTCCGCATATCGATGAATGGAATACTCAATGTCTTTGATCGTGACCGGATCGCCGTTCTGGAAACGGATCTGATCCCGAAGGGTGAAGGTATAGCTCTTCGCATCGGAAGAGATGTCATAGCTCTCCGCCACTGCCGGCACCAGATCACCGGCTGCGGTTGGCTTGACAAGGCCTTCATAGATATTGAAAACCACACATCTCGTTCCTGCGTCCGTACTTTCGTGGGGGTCAAGACTTACCAGATCCTGCGTCATGCCGTAAATCAGCTGTCCGCCATACACAGGCTCTGTTTCTGTGGGCTTTTGAGCGTTAACGTCAGTCCCGGCCTGACTGTCGTCCTTCGATGCGCCTGAGCAGCCCGAAAGTACAACGCCAAGACCAAGTACCAGTGTTAAAAGAATAGCTAAAGATCTTTTCACCAGAAATACCTCGATTCTCGCTCTCTCATATTCGATTGTCGATGGTATTGTACGCGAATCCCGCAAAGAAATCAACCTGCTAATTACCTGAATTTAGCTGTCTTTTTCTTTTGAATTTAGGATATTTAACCCTTCTTCATACAAAGGCTGCAGCTTTTCCTCGGAAAACTCATCCCAAAGCCTCTCCTGCAGATCGGCCAGGAAAAAGCTGATCTTCTCGCAGGTGGTCAAAACAACCTGCGGATCCTTTGCTGTTTCCTTCGACCAGCCGTAAAGCCTGGACAAAGTTGCATAATCATCCGGACGCTGCTCCGAAAAATACCGGATGGTCTCCTCCAGATGATCAATCATGTACATGCCCAGAAGCTCAGCAAATTCATCGCCGAAGGTCTCCCAGTAGGCTTCCTGGTTCCATCCCTCTTCGGAAGGCAGCACCCGGTGGCCGTTATACTCCGTCAGCAGCTCATAGACAAAGGTAAAGTCCTCTGGCGAAAGATCGCCGTCCGCCACCAGCACGCTGTCTTCTTCCGGCGCCAGGGCGTTCAGCGCTTCCTGCACGTCTTCCGGATCGGCATCCTCATCAAGATCGGCGAAAGCATTCAGTATGGACATATCCTCGTCGTCTTCGCCTTCTTCCGACACGGATTCCAGCACATAGCGGCTATGGTAAGTAATGGATTCGTAAATCTTTACCGCGAAAAGCTGGAAAAGGCGCTCTTTGTCGAAGGTTTCCAGATAGTGCCGGTTAAAATCCAGCTCATCCATGGTAAGGCCTCTGGATTTACGGAAGGCCTGTCTGGATTCCTTACCCATGTTAAAGAAATCTTCCGGACTCAGCTTCAGGATCTGCTCTGTCAGGGAAACGCGAAGGGCATCAAAGTCCTGGAAGGCTTCCAGGTAAGCTTCCTCCACCAGATCCTCCGTCAGCTCCTGGGAAGGCCGGATGGTCACGATGCCATGCTCCGCCAGGTCCTTGCGGATTTCACTGGCCATATGGCCGTGGAGCATTTCGTCTTTGACCGAGTCCTCCACCAGATCAAAGGCATTCATGATGCCATAGTCCAGATCGGCATATAGATCTTCAATCAGATCCGTATCGTCATCGGAAACGGTTCCGGCCGCCTCCTGGAAAAAGGCCTCCAGGGTGGGCTGGGTTGTCAGATAGTCCCGAAGGGGCTGATCCTTTTCCAATTTATCTTCCAGATTTTCAGTAAAATGCAAAGAAAGCTCTCTCTGGAGCTTCTCTGCATCGATCCCACGGATCAAAAGTTCTTTAATTTTTTCAATCATGATTTGTTTTTATTTAGGCAGATGGGTCAGATGCCAGATATCACGGTCGTAATCCAGCACGGAACGGTCTGCGGCAAAGTCTCCGGACATGGCCACGTTGATCAGAGCCTTGCGGTTCCAGGCCATCTTGTCGGTAAAGACTTCCGATGCAAAGTTCTGCGCGCGGCAGTAATCTTCAAAGTCAGCCAGAACCAAATACGGATCCGCCACATTACCGGTATTGTTAAACAGAAGGGAGTTAGCGATTCCCGGGAAGGCAATCTCACGGCCGGGGGCGCCTATGCCGCGCTGAATGGCGCTCACAACCCGATTAATCCAGGGATTGTTCACATAGTAGCTCATGGCGTCATATCCATGGCGCAGCAGATGATTGACATCTGCGGTGCGAAGACCAAACAGGAAGAAGTTCTCTTCTCCAACGCGGTCCAGGATTTCGATATTGGCGCCATCGTAAGTGCCGATGGTCACGGCGCCGTTGAGCATGAATTTCATATTGCCGGTGCCGGAAGCCTCACGGCCTGCGGTGGAAATCTGCTCGGAAAGGTTCGCGGCGGGCATCAGGATCTCGGCGACGGTAACCTTGTAGTCCTGAATGAACACAACCTTCAGCTTGCCGTCCATGGCAGGATCGTTGTTGACCATATCCGCTACGGCATGGATCAGACGGATAATCTCCTTGGCGCGGCTGTAGCCGGGAGCGGCCTTGGCGCCGAAAAGGAAGGTGCGGGGAACAACCGTCTTGTTCGGATCGTCTTTGATCTCATAGTACATCCTGAGGATGTGCAGCACATTCAGCAGCTGGCGCTTGTACTCATGCAGACGCTTTGCCTGTACATCAAAGATGGAATCCGGATCGATGACAATGCCGTTTTCCTTTTTGATGAACTCGGCCAGACGCAGCTTGTTCTCGCGTTTTACCTGATCAAATCTGGTAAGGAATTCAGGATCGTCTGCGAAATCTTTCAGCTTTTCCAGATCATTCGGCTTTTTCAGGTAGGAATCGCCGATGGACTCTTTCAGAAGCTTCGCCAGACCCGGATTGCCCTGACCCAGCCAGCGGCGGTAAGCAATGCCATTGGTCACGTTGGTAAATTTCTCAGGCGCGTCCAGATAAAAGTCATGGAAGCAGTCATCCTTCAGGATCTGAGAGTGCAGCGCGGAAACGCCGTTGACGCTGAAGGAGCCGGCAATGGACAGATGCGCCATGCGGATCTCGCCGTTGCCAACGATAGACATATAGGAAATCTTGTCCCAGTCGCCGGGGAACACCTGCCACAGATGCTCGCAGAAACGACGGTTGATTTCCAGAATAATCTGATGAATTCTGGGAACGATCTTCTGGATCAGCTCCTCAGGCCATCTCTCCAGCGCCTCCACCATAACGGTATGGTTGGTGTACGCGACGGAATGGCTGGTCAGATCCCAGGCCTTATCCCAGGACAGACCGTGCTCATCCATCAGGATGCGCATCATCTCGGGGATAACCATAGCGGGATGGGTATCATTGATCTGAATGACAATTTTGTCCGCCAGATTGTCCAGGCTGGGATAATGCTCCAGATGCTTGCGGATAATGGTCTGGACGGAAGCGGAAATGAAGAAATACTGCTGCTTGATGCGCAGGGATTTTCCTTCATAGGTATTGTCTTCCGGGTACAGTACTTTTGACAGAACTTCAGCTGTAACCGCATGCTCCATGGCCTTTAAGTAGTCGCCGGCGTTGAACAGGGACATGTTCATGTTGTAAACCGACTTGGGCTGCCAAAGACGCAGGGCGTTAACGGTTTTGGAGCGGTAACCGCTCATCAGCATATCGTTGGGAACGGCGCGGACCACATCACAGTCCACCAGATGAACCTTCATGCCGTTCTCGGTCCACTCTTCTTCCACATGACCGCCGAAACGGACCTCCACGGCCTCGTCTTCCTTGGTCACCAGCCAGCTGCGGCCGGTATCCAGCCAGCTGTCCGGAAGCTCCGTCTGCTGACCTTCAATAATGCGCTGTTTGAATAGACCATATTCATAGAGAATGCTGAATCCGGTAGCCGGAAGGCCTTGAGAGCTGATTGCATCCATGTAGCAGGCGGCCAGTCTTCCCAGACCGCCGTTGCCAAGGGCAGCATCCTGCTCGATGTCGCAAATCTCATCGAAGCTGGTTCCCATATCCTTCAGAGCGCCCTGGAACTGGCTCATCAGTCCCAGATTAAAGACATTGTTTCTTAAGGAACGGCCCAGCAGGAACTCAATCGACAGGTAGTAAAGCTGTTTAGCCTCTTTTTTGTGGACGGTGTGTTTGGTGTGAACCCACTTGTCCATCAAAAGGTCACGCACGGTCTGCGCGCAGGCATCATAAATCATCTGCGGTTTAGCTTCCGTCTCGTCGACACCATAGTGTCTTTTCAGCTTACCCTGAATCTGTTCTTTCAGTTCTTTTTTCGTCATACTAAGTACTTTCCCCTAACTAAAAAACTACAAACTTTAAATTTATCTTTTTCCGGTAATCTTCCGGTAAAGCGCGATATAATCTTTGGCTGGTCCGTTCCAGCTCACATCGGTCTGCATGGCGTTGGAAACAACCTTATTCCACACTTCAGGCTGATGGAAGGCCGCTTCAGCCTCGCGGATGACGTAAAGCATGTCATGGGCGTTATAGGCTGCAAAGGAAAAGCCGTTGCCATCTCCGTCGGGAGCAACAAAGGGATGGACCGTATCCTTCAGGCCGCCGGTTTCGCGCACAATCGGAATCGTGCCGTAACGCATGGCGATCATCTGGGACAGGCCGCAGGGCTCTGAAAGCGAAGGCATCAGAAGCATGTCGGAGCCGGCATAGATTTTCTGGGCCAGGTCAATGTTGAAGAGAATGTTGGCGGAAACCTTTCCGGGATATGCCCGGGCAGCGCTTCTGAGCATCTCTTCGTACTGCCATTCGCCCACACCCAGCACCACCAGCTGCACATCGTCCCACAGAATATCGTTGAGCACATTGGCAACCAGATCAAGGCCTTTGTGATCAGCCAGACGGGATACGATGGAGATAATCGGCACATCCTCTCGGACGTTCAGGCCAAGGAGCTTCTGAAGCTCGGCCTTGTTGACCTTCTTATCTTCGATGGTTTCAAGGGTATAATTCTTAAACAGATGCGGATCGGTTTCGGGATTATAAACGGCGGTATCGATGCCATTTACAATACCGGAAAGCTTTGGGCTTTCCTGACGAAGCAGATCGTGCAGTCCATGGGAGAAGAAAGGATCTTTGATTTCTTCTGCATAGGTTGGAGAAACTGTGGTAACCCAGCTGGCAGCCAGAATACCGGTTTTCATATAGTTAACGCAGTTATCAAACTGAAGATAACCGCCGGCATAGTCGTTCCACTCAACGCCAAGCACATTTTCAACGATATCCGGCGGGAAAATGCCCTGATACTGGATATTGTGAATGGTGTATACCACCTGCAGATTGGCATAGGTTTCGTTGATGTTCCGGTAGAACTTGTTCAGATAGAAAGGCACCAGACCGGTCTGCCAGTCATTGCAGTTCATCACATCCGGCTGGAAATCAATGTGCTGCAAAAGCTCCAGCACAGCTTTAGAGAAGAACGCAAAACGCTCTCCGTCGTCAAAATGACCATAATAGCCTTTGCGGCCGAAATAGTACTGGTTGTCCAGAAGATAATAAATGACATCGCCAACCTTGGCTTCGTAAATACCGCAGTACTGGCTTCTCCAGGACAGCGGAACCCACATTTCCTTGACAAAACGCATGGATTCCTTCAGTTCAGGCGAGATTTCCTGATACAGTGGAAGCACAACCCTGCAGCCTACCATGCGTTTACGCAGCGCAGCAGGAAGCGCGCCGGCTACATCTCCCAGACCACCGGATTTCGCGAAGGGCACCGCCTCCGCGGCTACATACAAAACCTTCATGTTAACCTCCATAGCTGTAAAAACGATCAAAAAACATCTTCTGACAAAAGGGCCCGTAAGGAAAGCCCCACGAACCCCTTTTTCAAAAAATCAAACAAAAACTTTAAGCCGCAAGAATTTCCCAAAGGGAAATTCTTGCCCTGATCGAAGATCAGGTCGCAATAGGTTCTGTGGTTAGACCACAGAACGATGCGTCAAAGGCAATGCCCCGCAAGAATCCGCAGAGCGGATTCTTGCCTCGCAAAAGGTTCTGTGGTTAAACCACAGAACCTTTTGCGAGTACCATAGGATACATCTTGTATCCGAAGAGTTTACGGTTCTCGCGGATGACGACATCCTTATCCACAATCGTGTATTCCAGCTGTGTGCCGGTCTGGATCTCGCAGTCCTGCATGACAATGGAATTGCGGATCACAGCGCCTTTTCTTACGCGCACGCCGCGGAAGATGATGCTGTTTTCAACGGTTCCTTCGATAATGCAGCCGTCGGCAACCAGAGAGTTCTTAACCTCACAGCCTTCACGGTAAATGGCCGGAGACTCGTCACGGATCTTTGTGAAGATCTGTCTGTCCTGATAGAACAGCTGCTGACGGATATCTTCAGAAAGAAGATCCATGTTGGCATCGAAGAAAGTGGCAACGGAGTCAATTTTAGCACAATATCCGGTATATTCATAGCCATAAATCTTTAGATCATGCACCCTTCTTTGGAGCACATCTCTGTGTAAACTGTACATATTATGGCTGGCGCACTCATTGATCAGGGTTTCCAGAAGGGTTCTGCCGATAATAATCTGGCTGATGCCCAGGTTGACCTCACCCTTCACGATCGCCGGAGAGGGATTGATGGCGACATCGGTGATGCGTCCATCCTCATCCACGGTATAGATGGTGCCGGTTTCGCCGTTTTCCTTCTCTTCGAGGGCAGCTTTATGATAAATAACGGTAATATCCGCATCCTTTTCCTCATGGTATTCCACCACTTCGCGGAAATCCATGTTGAAGATGCAGTCTGCTGCAGACAGGATAACATTCTCTGCATCGGACTTGCGGATAAAGTTATGCGCATTCAGAAGCGCTTCCATCTTGCCGCGGTATACGCCGCTGCCGCCGGCTGCAAAACCGGTGCCGCCCTGTGAGAAAGGCGGAAGCAGATACATACCGCCGTTCTTACGGGAAAGATCCCACTCTTTACCGGATCCCAGATGGTCCATCAAAGACTGGTAGTTGTCACGGGTAATAATGCCAACTTTCGTAATGCCTGAATTGACCAGGTTGGAAAGCGCAAAGTCAACGACTCTGTAACGGCCGCCAAAAGGAATTGAAGAAAGCGCACGTTTCTGCGTCAAAACCTTCATCTGTTCATCGTTCTGATATGCGAACAAAAGTCCCATTGTGTTTCTCATGCGTTTTCACCTCCTTATAAACGATTTTGATCCAGCATTTCGCCGGGTTTCACCACAATGCCGTCACCGATCTGCGTTTCATCAGCCAGAACAGCCAGGTAACCGGTCATCTTGCCGGGAGCCAGGAAGGCCTTAGCCACATCTTCGGAAGCGCCTACGCGGGCGTTCTTTCCGATATGAACTTCCTGACCGGTAATGGAGTATTCAACCACAGCGCCGTCTTCGATCACGGTATTGGGAAGAATAACGGAATCTTTAACCACAGCGCCCTTGCCGATCTTTACGCCATAGAAAATGACGGAATGCTCAACGGTGCCTTCGATCACGGAGCCTTCGCAGACCATGGAATTGATGATCTTGGAATCGGGTCCGTTGTACACAGGCGGCTCGTTGGGGTTGCGGGCATAGATCTTCCAGCTGTTGTCGTTCAGCTTAATCGGAGAATCCTCCAGAAGAAGCTCCATGTTGGCATCCCACAGAGACTGCAGGGTTCCGACATCTTTCCAGTATCCGGCAAACTCATAGGTATACAGCGCTTCGCCGGCATTCAGCATATTGGGGATAATATTCTTACCGAAGTCGTTGCTGGAATTGGGATCAGCTTCATCGGCTTCCTGGTACTGTTTCAGCTTCTTCCAGGTGAAAACATAAACGCCCATGGAAGCTTTGGTTGATTTGGGATGAGCAGGCTTCTCTTCGAACTCATAGACCTTGTTGTCATCGGTGGTATTCAGGATACCGAAGCGGGTTGCTTCTTCCAGGGTAACATTGAGCGCGGCGATAGTCGCGGCAGCACCCTTTTCCTCGTGATACTCGATCATGGCATTGTAGTCCATCTTGTAGATATGGTCGCCGGAAAGAATGACAACATATTCCGGGTCATACCGCTCGATGAAATGCATGTTCTGGTAGATCGCGTTCGCGGTACCTTTGTACCACTCATCGTTTGCACCGCGGCTGTAAGGCGGAAGCACGGAAACACCGCCATCGTTGCGGTCCAGATCCCAGGGCTGGCCGTTTCCGATGTATGCATTCAGATCCAAAGGCATATACTGGGTCAAAACGCCTACGGTGTCGATTCCTGAGTTAACACAGTTGCTCAGGGGAAAGTCGATGATCCGGTACTTACCGCCGAAAGGAATCGCGGGTTTCGCGACTTTCTTCGTCAGTACGCCCAGACGGCTGCCCTGGCCGCCGGCCAGAAGCATTGCTACGGTCCTTTTTTTAGTGCGCATGATTCCCTCCTAAAAAATATAAAGAAATAGCATATAAGAAAAGACTGCGTTAGCCTTTTTTAAACGAATCCTCAGCCTCTGTTATAGGCTCCAAAAACCGGAAGCACCCTCCGCTTCGCAGTGCTCAGGCCTCTGTGTCTTTGGGAAGCTCTTTTTTCTGTCGCTTTTTCGGCCTCATGGTAAAGAACACGGCAGCCAAAGGCGGAATGGTCAGCTCGATGGACTGCGGATAGCCGTGCATCGGAATCTCCTCTGCGCTGATCCAGCCTTCATTGGTGACGCCGGTACCGCCGAAACGGGTGTCATCGGAGTTCAGAGCTTCTACGTAATAGGCATCCTCCGGCGCGCCGATCCGGTAATGATCGCGCCTTACCGGAGCAAAGTTCACGACACAGATCACTTCTTTTCCGTTTCGGTCGATCCGTCGGAAGGAAACGATGTTCTGTGTATTGTCATCGTAACAGATCCATTTGAAGCCGTCCCAGGAGTCATCCTGCTCGTACATGGGCGGATGCTTCAGATAGAATTTGTTCAGAGCCTTTACATAGTCATGCAGCTTCTGATGCATGTTGTAGCCAAGCAGGAACCAGTCCAGCTGCTTATGGTAGTCCCATTCGATGAACTGTCCGAACTCGCCGCCCATGAACAGCAGCTTCTTGCCCGGATGCCCCATCATATAGCCGTAGAAAGCCCGCAGGCCGGCAAACTTTTCCAGATATTCTCCCGGCTGCTTATCCAGCAGGGACTTCTTGCCATGAACCACCTCGTCGTGAGACAGAGGCAGCACATAGTTTTCCGAAAAAGCATAAGTCAGCGAGAAGGTGATGTTGTTGTGGTGATCCCGTCTGAAATAAGGATCCAGCTGCACATAGTGAAGCATGTCGTTCATCCAGCCCATGTTCCACTTGAAGTTGAAGCCAAGCCCTCCATCCTCCACCGGCTTGGTAACCAGCGGCCAGGCGGTGGACTCCTCGGCGATCATCAGCGCGCCGGGATGCTCCTTGAATACAGCTGAGTTCAGAACCTGCAAGAACTTCACCGCTTCCAGGTTTTCTCTTCCGCCGTACTGGTTGGCGATCCACTCGCCGTCCTTGCGGAAATAATCCAGATAAAGCATGCTGGCAACGGCATCCACGCGAAGACCGTCTACATGATACATATCGAGCCAGTACATGGCGCTGGAAATCAGGAAGCTGACCACCTCGGGACGGACATAGTCGAAGACCTTGGTGCCCCACTCGTAATGTTCGCCCTTGCGGGGATCTTCGTACTCGTACAGGGGCAGGCCGTCAAAGAGGCTCAGTCCGTTTTCGTCTTTCGGGAAGTGAGCCGGCACCCAGTCCATAATGACGCCGATGCCGTGCTGATGGCAGATATCCACGAATTTCATGAGATCCTTCGGGGTACCATAGCGGGAGGTGGGCGCAAAATAACCGGTCACCTGGTAACCCCAGCTGCCCTCGAAAGGATATTCAGATAAAGGCATGACTTCAATGTGGGTATAGCCCATTTCCTTCACATATTTGCAAAGCTCCTGGGCATAGGTGACATAGTCATAAAAATCACCGTTGTCGTGGACGCGCCATGAACCCAGATGAACCTCATAAATGTTCATGGGAGAACGGTAAGGCACCATCTGAGCCCGCTTGTCCATCCATTTGGCGTCATGCCATGCATAACCGTTTATGTCATATATTTTAGAGCCGTTGGCCGGACGGGTTTCCATATGAAAACCGAAGGGATCGCTTTTGAGAATCACCCGGCCATCGGCTCCCTCTACCCGGTATTTATATGTGTCATAGGTCTTCAGACCGTATCCGTAGCCTTCCCAGATGCCGCCGTCCCCGTCAATAATCTGCATGGGAATGGCCGTATTCTCCTGCCAGTTATTGAAATCACCGATCACACTGACGTTCTTGGCTCTCGGAGCCCATACCCGGAAGACGATACAATCCTGTCCCTTATCGTCCTTTGCGGGGTGCTGGCCAAAATAGGAATATGCCCGATAATTGGTTCCTTCGTGAAACACATAGGAATCGAAATTGTCTTTGCGTTTTACCTCTGTACCCATAAGGATCCCTCTTTCCATCAAGAATGATGTCAGACATGAAAAGCGCAGATTGTTGTGCAATTTGCCATAGCTATCGGTCTGAAAGCATCCCTGCACTAATCATATATACCTAATATACCATAAGAGCCTCGTTTGGTCAATCATCAATCCGCGATGAATCGCATCTGTTCCAGATGCATCCGGCAAGTTCAGGGCAATGCAGGTGGATTCAGGCAGACTCAGGCGGACTCAGGTGGGACTCAGATGGAGATCATTTCCAGAAGCTGGTCTTCTGTAATAATCTTTACCCCCAGCTCTTTGGCTTTTTTGTTTTTGGAGGATGTGCTGGCAGCATCGTTGTTGATGAGATAGGTGGTATTTTTGCTGACCGATCCGGCCACCTTGGCTCCCAGGCTGATCAATTTTTCCTTCAAGGCATCCCGGTTTTCAAAGTGATTCAAAGAACCGGTGATGACAAAGGTCATGCCCTTCAGGCTTTGTGTCTCTACCGGGGCAGCATCTTCCTCCTCAAAAGACACATAGGTCTGCAAATCCCGGATCATTTCCCGGTTCGCCTCATTGGCGAAAAACCGGCAGATATCTTCGGCCATAACCGGCCCGATGCCCGGAATTTCGGAAAGCTCTTCATCGGAAGCCTGCATCAGATCGCTCAGCTTCTGATGAAAATGATCTGCCAGCAGTCTGGCACTGGCGGTGCCGATGCCCGGAATGCCGATGGCGGCTAAAAACCGATACAGCGAGACTTTTCTGGTCCGCTCGATGGCGGAAAGAAGCTTTTCACAGCTTCTCTCTCCAAAGCCCTCCATCTGGCGGATCTCGTCCTGATGATCCTTAAGCCGGTAGATATCGGCGAAGCTGTTTAAAAAGCCTGCATCGGAGAAGCGGATGATGGTAGCTTCAGAGAAGCCTTCAATGTTCATGGCTTCTCGGGAGGTAAAGTGCGACAGGGCTCTTACCAGCTTGGCCGGGCAGGAGGGATTGATGCAGGTCAGCACCTGAACATCCTCGTTCTGGACCAGGGCTGTTTTGCCGCCGCACCTTGGGCAGACATCGGGAATCTCAAGGGTATCGGACCCGGTCAGATTTTCGGAAAGCTGCGGGATAATCATGTT
>JAGBND010000003.1 GCA_017634575.1 Bacillota bacterium | reverse complement strand
GGATTTAGGAAAGTTAGCTTCGGTGATCTTAGCTTTCTTTTTATCAATAATAAAAGCCGTAACCTTCTGCCTGTTCTGGTCGATCATCTGTTGGGATTCATTTTGCTTTTTCTGCAGACGGCGGCCGACAAAATACAGAATCGCAATAATCGCGGCGATGACTAATATAACGGTAAATACAATAGCAAGCGGGTCCATTCGGATACCTCCCAAGACAAAGTTCTCTAAGAGAGTTTAGTATATTTGCGTCAAATAGTCAATGATAAATTTCTAAGGCCGACCACCTTTATGCCGCTTGAATTTAACACTTTTTCTCTTTATAATGAAGAAAAACAATCAACCGGCCGTTCCGGAAAGAATCTGACAGAAACGGAGGTCATCCATGAAAACCGCCAAGAAACTTGTGATCTGGCTGCTCCTTGCGGCGCTTCTTTTTTCCCTGACCGGCTGCGTATCCGGCCTGAAGGGGGCCATCGGCTTTTTGGAATACTTATTCTCGGATGATGAAATCACGGACGATTCCGGCAGCTCTGATGCCGGCAGTTTTCAGGAATCCTCCCACGGCGCGCAAACAGGCGTCGAGAACGGAGGAGAACCTGATCAAAACAGCCAGGAAGGCCAGGGGTCTCAGACAGGGCAGGGTCTGTCTTCTGTGATCGAATCGGCCCAGCTGAAGGTGGACACCGAAGATGGATCGCTCCAGGTCGAACGGCCTGAAATCACAGCAGACGCGCCGGAAGGCGATAAAAACACCTGGACTATTTTTGTTTATCTCTGCGGCTCGGATCTGGAGTCCTCCCGTTTTGACGGGGGCATGGCCAGTGAAGATCTAACCGAGATGATCAAAGGCTCCGGCTCCGAGAATGTGCGATTTGTGGTGGAAACCGGCGGCTCGGGATATTGGCACAGCACCTTTGTGGACAACAGGGGGAATTGCCGCCTGCTGATCCAGAACGGGCAGGTTACCAGGGTCGTGGAAAAGACCCGCAGCAATATGGGAAAAACCTCCACTCTGGCGGATTTTCTGTCCTGGGGACTGAAAAACTATGCCTCCGATCATATGGGCGTGATTCTCTGGAATCATGGCGGCGGCAGCATTACCGGCGTGTGCTTCGATGAACAGTCCTACTATGATTCCCTTTCCCTGCGCGAAATGGATGCGGCCTTTATCAGTGTTTTGCCCCTTCTTTCCAAAAAATTTGACTTTATCGGCTTTGATGCCTGTCTGATGGCCACCATAGAAACCGCCAACCTCATGGCCAGCTACGCAGATTACCTGGTGGCCTCCCAGGAGAGCGAACCGGGCAGCGGCTGGGATTATATTGCCATCGGAAAATACCTCACCAATACCCCGGGCTCTTCCGCAAGCGCCCTGGGAAAAATCATCTGCAACAGCTTTCTGGAATCCTGCAAGGCCATGCGGGACGATGATATTGCCACCTTGTCGGTGATCGATCTGGACAAGATCGACGAGCTGCTGAGCGCTTTTAATGATTTTTCCAGCGGCATGCTGAGCGCCGGCGAAGATATCTCGGTGCTGGGCCAGATGGTCCGGGGCATCGAGCAGGCGGAAAACTTCGGCGGAAACAACAAAACGGAAGGCTATACCAACATGGTGGATCTGGGCGGCCTTGTCAGGGCCTGCGCCGATTATGCGCCTGGTTCGGATCAGGTGATGACAGCCCTGGAGGATGCGGTGATCTACAAGGTCAGCGGCAACTATCACCAGGGCGCCTCGGGCCTTTCCCTTTACTATCCTCTGGTTCTGCAGGGCAGCCAGGAAATGAAGGTCTTTACAGACATCTGCGTCAGTCCATTCTACCTTTCCTTTGTGGACAGGCAAAGCCTCGCCGGCGTGAGCGGATCCGATGTCACCGACTACGATGCGTCTACATGGTTCTCCGATGAAGGAATCTGGGAATCCGCCGAGGAATACGACCTGGACGATGAAGGCTATTACGACTACTTTGAGAGCGACAATAGCTACTGGGACTATATGGACGATTACGCGCAGACCGGAGAGAGCGCCCTGATTACCTTTGCCCAGGAGCCTCAGCTGGATGAGGAGGGTTACTACTTTTTCCAGCTGGATGAATCAGGTCTGGAGCATGCGGCCGATGTGTATGCCATGGTCTATGAGCTCTCCTACGACGGGGAGGACGTGATCGAGCTGGGAGAGACCTTTGATGTGGATGCCGACTGGGACTCGGGTCTTTTCTACGACTGGTTTGACGGCTACTGGCTGTCCCTTCCCGATGGACAGAATCTGGCGCTGTATATCGTATCCGTGGATGATGATTCCATTTTGTACACTTCGCCGGTTGAGCTAAACGGCGATGAACTGTATCTGCGGCTTCGGCAGTTTTTCGACGGAACCGTGCGGGTAGAGGGCGCCTGGTATGGCATCGATGAAAACGGCGCCGCGGACCGCAATATGATTCAGCTGCAGGATGGTGACGAGATCGTGCCTCTTTACTACAGCTACAGTCTGGACGATTTCTCCGAAGGCATGTACGCGGGCGAGACCTATGTCGTCAGCGGAGATGTGGCAGTGGAATATCAGATCATGGAGGCTGGGGATTACCTCTATGCCTTCTGCATCGACGATATTTACGGCGATTATTATCTCACCGATTTTGTGTCCTATACCCTCGATGAAAATGGGGAAATCTGGTATTAATCAGCTAAAAAAAGCATAAAAGGGGACGATTTTGGTTGACACGCTGAGCGAGCGCGGTTCAACCGAAATCGTCCCCGAAGTATATTTACTGCATGAAACGCAGCGCCGTCATTTTAGATATTTCCGCATCCAGGCAAGAATTTCTTCCATACGGTGAATGCGGTTTTTGGGCTTGCCGCTTCTGGAGAGCTCGTGGGTTTCGTCATGGAAGAGCACCATCTTGGAAGGGCAGCCGTTCATCTGCAGGGCGGTAAACATGGAAATGCCTTCGGCCATCCAGCAGCGGTAATCCCTGTCGGAATGGATAAACAGGGTAGGCGTCTTGCAATTCGGAGCCGCGGCCAGAGGCGAATGAGCCCACAGCTGCTCACGCCCGGTTCTGGGCTGCCCATCGGAGCCTTCAGCCCTGGGGGCCTGCGCGTCTCTGGTTCTGGCGCCCTGATGCCACTTGGTAAAGCTGTAGCCGATATCGCTGGTGTGTTCAAAAATCGTCCAGCTGGAGATGGATCGCTGCGCGCAGGCAGCCTTGAAACGGTCGGTGTGTCCGATAATCCAGTTGGTCATGAATCCGCCATAGGAGCCGCCTGTTACGCCGATCCGGTCCGGATCGATCTCGGGACAGCGTTTTATTGCTTCGTCCACAAAGGCCATCAGATCCTCATAGTCGATGCCGCCGTACCGGTCGCAGATATCTTCAAAGGCGCCGCCGCGTCCGTCTGATCCCCGGGGATTGCAGAAAATGACATAGAAACCGGCGTTAGCCCAGAGCTGCATTTCGTGGTGATAGACGCTGCCGAATACGGTAGCCGGGCCGCCGTGGATATGGAAAATGCAGGGATAGCGGCCATCCGCGCCCCGCGTGTCTGCGGTGTTTTCATCCTCTGATTTTCTGGGGCTCATGATATATCCATGAATGCTTACCCCATCCTGATTGGTGAAGCTGAAATATTCGGGGGTGCGGACATCGTAGGATGCGGTAAATTCATCGTTAAAGTGCGTTACCTGCTCCCCGTCCAGGTAGAGCTCCGCCAGATGATCGCCCCGCAGCGCGCAGGTAACCACATGATCGCCCCAGATATCAAAGCTGTCTACGGAACCATCCTTGGCGGGATCGTTGGACGGTATCGATGCGCTGTCCGGGAAGAGGGGATCTTCAATCACCGTTCCATCCATCTCGCAGATCTGCCCATCCATGGTCAGATAGCGCAGATATGCGCTTTCGCAGTCGGTGGTGATAAAATACCAGCGATCACCCGCCAGCTTTGTCTGGCGGCCTCCGCCGAGCCTTGCGTCGGAGCCCACAGAGGTGCCGATGGCCCGATCGTATCCGGCAAGCAGCTCCAGCTTCCCGGTCTCGATATCGATGGTATAGAAATCCGGGTTGTACATGCCCACATTCACCCCGTCTTCGTAGGTTGTGAACAGGATTTTGCCATCCTTCCAGAAATCCGCCACATAGCCGGCTTTGGTATTGGGTTCGATGAGGCAGATGCTTTCTTCTTTTTGAATATCATACAGATAGAGTCCCGGGTAATCGTATTTGCGGCCGCCCTCCCAAAGAGCCCCGCGGTACAGAATCTTCCCGTCCTTCACCTGAGAGAGGGATGCGTCAAACCAGGGCTCGGTGAGGGGCTTCAGCTCCTGGGTGGAGGGCTTGTAAAGATAGATTCTGCCGCGGATGCCGGCGGTAAAGCCTCTTCCGTTGAACCAGAAGGGCGTTTCCTCAAAGGTATCCCAGCCCCGGTCCTTGTCGGTTTCGCCGTTGTTCTGCGAAGCCTGGATCACATAAAGATCTTCTCCTGCGGTTACAATTCTGCCCGCCTTGATGGGGAGTGAAAAGGCTTTTCTGGCCTCGCCGCCGGAGGGATCGATTTCGTAATAACAGGTCTCGTCTTCCTTTTCTTTCTCTTCCTTTGTCCGCTTTGCGGCAAAAAGAATCTTCCCATCCGGAGTAAATTCAAATCCAAACGCATCCGAGCCGCTGGTCAGCTGGCGGACTTTTTTTGTCTGAACATCCAGCATATATAAATCGCCCTGATAGCCGTTTCCCTTTAGATCGGCCCTCTGGACCACAAAGCAGACCAGCTTCCCGTCCGGGCTGAAGGATGGAGCCGACACATAGCGGAACTGCAAAAAGGAATCTGCCAGAATCTGTTTTTTCATGAAAGACATGCCTCCTGATGGATGATAAAAATTTATTTTCTGGTTTTTCGACCGGCTGTGAATGTTTTATTGACATGAGTAGGAAAAAGGGTATAAGATATCTTAGCTCTTTTTATACCGGTGTGTCAAGAGGGACGCTTCGGCACACACTTTGGCAGCGAGGACAAGACGCTGTTTTTGCGCTGTCTTGCCTGCCTGATACAGAAAGGAAATTATGTCTGTTCATTCCAAAAACGCCAGTATCGATATGACCCGCGGCGAGCCGGCCGTGCTGCTGATCCGCTTTTCTACCTGATCCGGTGGCTGAAAAAGATAAACGGTCCGGTGAAGCCATAGAGAAATTCATCGGTACGAAAAAAGTCCGGGTTCCAATAAGCATTCCTTATTGGAATCCGGACTTTTCGATCAAATGGAAAGATGTTATCTCAAAACGGCTTAGCCGGCTTGAACAGCATTTTTTCTGAATACCGGCAGATGATTGAAAAGAATCTCCAGCGGAATTCCCAGACCATAGCAGCAAACCAGCTCACCGATGCCGACGGAAACAGCGGCGGCGGCGAAACCTGCCCAGGTCAGTCCTTCCGGCATAAAAGCGCTGATCTCCAGACCGACGATTACAGCATTGGTAAGGACGGGAAACAGCGGAGCTAACAGATTTAACTTTTCTTTGCCGATTTTGACAGTCATATGTCTGGTCATGTAAATCAGACAGACGGCCAGGAGTGTGGCAAAGGAGCCGCAGACGATATCAATAACGCCAAAGGGGCTGCCCAAATTGGCAATGACGCAGCCGATGGTAAGTCCCGGAATGGCAGCGGGCGTGTATAAGGCCAGCACCATCAGCGCTTCGGAGAAGCGGAACTGGACTTCACCGTAGGCCAGGCCCCAGGCGGCACATAAATAAGTGGCGGCGGCGTAGGCAGCGGCAATCAGCCCGGCCTGCACCAGGAACAGTGTGTGATTTTTCTT
Organism: Bacillota bacterium; assembly: GCA_017634575.1. Classification (GTDB taxonomy): domain Bacteria; phylum Bacillota; class Clostridia; order Lachnospirales; family Bianqueaceae; genus RUG760. The sequence goes on along the minus strand of JAGBND010000003.1, from coordinate 15,600 downwards.
CATTTTTCTTTCCGCAGGAAGAAACCGGCTCCTGCAAAGCGTAAAACCCTTGCAAGGGGACTTCCTGCCCCGGACTTTTCCGGGTCCCTTAGTTTTGTTTTTTTCATGCCTGAAAGAAGCAATCATCCTGGCGATATGAAGTGGAAGGTGTGGGATTTCAGATTTTTGCCAGATGAATGTTCTTTGAGGTCATGGTCAGGATGGTTTCGAACTGACCGGGATAGGATACACTACAAGATCGGTTTTGTCAATGTGCAAAGTGACAAACCCCTCCTCGCATTATCAAACAGGGTAAAGCACTTTTTGCGGGCTATTCATACCATATTTGAAAAAATGTTTAATTAATATGAAGGCGATTTTCTAATTGTTAAACCAATCGCCCCATGATATAATTAAGTATTATCGGAGTTTTACCGGAGGTAAAACTCATCATGCACCAAAAAAGGCAGATGCATGCGAGGAGGAAAAACAATGGGCAAAAAAAAGAAAACAAGGTCCCTTGGCGTTCGGATTGCCCTCACCATGATGAGTGTTGTGGCGGCGATCCTGCTTTGCATCGGCGTTGTCTTTACCATATCTACCAGTAATGTTTCTGATATGTTGATGGAGTCCAACCGGGAATTGATCCGTGCCTCCAACCGCCATTCTTCTGCCTCCATGATTGAAGTGACGCAGACCCGTCTGCAGGAGCTGGCGCAGGGAAAGGCGGATCTTGCGGATGCGCTTTTTATGGAGTTTCGTTCGGCGGTCGCCTATGCGGCCGAGGCAGCTGCGCAAATATATGCCCATCCGGAAAAGTACGAGCAGATGATGCCATCTGTTCCCGATGCATCCAACGAAGGAAAGCTGACCCCACAGATCCTTTATTCAGCCTCCGTAAATCCGGATGATCCGGCGATCCGTCAGGAAGCCGCTTTGATCGGAAATGTCCAGGATACCCTCTACAGCATCAATAACAACTTTGACTCTATGGCCTCCAATTATATCGCGTCCGAGTCAGGTTTTATGATACAGACAGACTATATTTCCGCGGAAAAATTCGACGAATCCGGCGCGATTCTTCCCTTGGAGGCCCGGGAAAGGCCATGGTATGTCGGCGCGAAGGAAACCGGAGAAGCTTTCTTTACCCCGCTGATCAAGGATGCCCATACCCCGAAGCAGGTGCTCTGCTGCGGCGTTCCCATCTATGTAGACGGCGAGTTTAAAGGCGTATCCGGCGCAGGCATTTATCTGGACAGCATTGAAAAGCTGGTGGAGAGCGTGGAGGGAAGCAGCGGCGATGCCCTGATCATCAATCAGGAAGGCCAGATTCTCTTTTCGACCAAAGCTGTCGGCGCGCTGGCTGCCTCCGATGACGGCGCGGATCTGCGGGATTCCGAAAGCCGCGAACTGGCGGTGCTGGCATCGAGAGCCTGTGAAGGCGGAAACAACGTCGAGCTGATTGAGGTGGACGGCATTTTGCAGTATGTGGCCTATTCCCCCATGAAAACCATCGGATGGTCGTTTCTGATTGTGCTGCCTCAGAAAGAGGTTGAAGCCCCTACCCTGGAGCTGAAGGATACGCTGAATGAGCTGACATCCCAGATTGCTTCCAATATTACCGGGCGCATTTCTACCATCCGGGTGTTGCTGCTGTTTTTATTCCTTGTGGCCGTGCTGGTTGCACTGCTCATTTCCATGATCCTTTCCAAGCGCATTGTTGAGCCCATCCGTGTGCTGACGGAGGATGTGAAAAAGCTGGAGGGCGACAACCTGGATTTCAAATGGGAACTGAATACCGGCGATGAAACCCAGGTCCTGGCTAATTCCTTCCAGTCCCTGACCGAGCGCATGAAGGCCTATATCGAGGACATTCAGACCATCACTTCCGAAAAAGAGCGAATTGAAACGGAGCTGGGCCTTGCCGCCAAAATCCAGGCGGACATGCTGCCGGGAACCTTCCCGCCCTTCCCGGACCGGACGGATTTCGATATTTTCGCGTCCATGACCCCAGCCAAGGAGGTCGGCGGCGATTTCTATGATTTTTATCTGGTGGACGACGATCATTTGTGCCTGGTGATGGCGGATGTATGCGGCAAAGGCGTGCCGGCTGCTTTGTTTATGATGGCCTCCAAGATTATCCTGGCGAATAATGCCATGATGGGCAGAAGTCCTGCGAAAATCCTGGAGGATGTGAATGCGGCCATCTGCTCCAACAACAAGGAAGACATGTTTGTGACGGTGTGGCTGGGCATTCTGGAGCTCTCCACCGGAAAGCTGCGCGCGGCCAACGCGGGCCATGAATATCCCATTCTCAAGCGGAAAGACGGTAGCTTTGAGATTATCAAGGATCCCCATGGCTTTGTGGTGGGCGGCATGGACGGTGAGATCTACGATGAGTATGAGTGGCAGCTCATGCCGGGAGACAAGCTGTTTGTCTATACCGACGGCGTTCCGGAGGCCATGACGGCCGGGCGGGAGCTTTTCGGCATGGAGCGGCTGGTGGATACCCTGAACGAGGTTCCCGATGCCAATCCCCGGGAAATTCTGCAGCATATGAAAGACTCCGTCGATGCCTTCGTCGGCAGCGCTCCTCAATTCGACGATCTTACCATGCTGTGCATGGAATTTAAGGCATTTCACCAGAAACCTGCTGCTTCCCTGGCGGCAGAGGAGACTGAATAATTTTTGATCGGCAATTTCTGATCGGCAGTCTCTGATCGATAATTTCTGATCGGAAATCTTTGATCAATCATTTCTGATCGGCATGACATACAAAATGCCCCTGCAATCTGCTTCAAAAACAGATTACAGGGGCGTTTTTCTTCCTCTACAGCAGAGCCGATTACGGATTATTTGGTGCCGAAAATCCGATCGCCTGCATCGCCAAGGCCGGGGCAGATGTAAGCATCCTCGTTCAGCTGACGGTCCAGATGCCCAACATAGATATGCACGTCCGGATGAGCTTCGTGAAGCTTTTTCAGGCCTTCGGGCGCAGCGATAATGCACATGAATTTGATTTTCACGCCGCCATGCTGCTTGATCTGAGTGATGGCATCCACAGCGCTGCCGCCGGTAGCCAGCATAGGATCGGTCACGATAATCGTGCGCTCCTCGATGGGGCGGGGGAGCTTGCAGTAATATTCATGAGGCTCATGGGTCTCCTCATCGCGGTACATTCCGATATGGCCAACCTTTGCGGTGGGAACCAGGGTCAGAAGGCCGGGAACCATGCCAAGTCCTGCGCGCAGGATGGGCACAATCGCCAGCTTGCGGCCTGAAATCATGGTCGTCTTGCATTTCTCAATCGGCGTTTCGATTTCAACTTCTTCCGTAGGAAGGTCGGAAAGAGCTTCGAAGCCTTCCAGCGTGGCGACCTCTTCGGCCAGCTTTCTGAACTCGTTGGTGCCGGTATTTTTATCGCGCATCAGAGAGATTTTATGCTGAATCAGCGGATGGGTAAAGATGGTAATGTTCGGAATATTCTTAAAGTCTTCCATGGTTTACTCCTTGCTATATTCTCTTAGTTTCGCAGATGCCGAAAAACGGAGCAGGCCCGAGCATTGACGGCTGGTGATGTCCGAAAAAACGGCGCTGACGATTCCATTCACAATATGATACCACGCATTCTTCGAAGATGCAAGGGTGTCTTTCTTGACGGGCTGCGCGGTCTTTTCTGATGGGCTTAAGTCTTCTTTTCTGAAGAGCTTACGCGTCTTCTTTCCTGACCGGCTTACGCGTTCTCTTTCTTCTTCAGCACCGCATTGGCGATGATGCCCAGGATCAGCGCGCAGGCGACCTCTGTAATGGTCACGGAGCCGAAGTTCAGGCTCATGCCGCCGATGCCGGCGATCAGGATGACGGAAACAACGAACATGTTGCGGTTGCTGTTCAGGTCCACGTTCTGGATCATTTTCAGACCGCTGACGGCGATAAAGCCATACAGGGCGATGCACACGCCGCCCATGACGCAGCTGGGAATGGTGGACAGGAAGGTGGCAAAGGGACCGAAGAAGCTGATGATCATGGCAAGGAAAGCGGTGTACCAGATGGTCTGAACGGAAGCGTTTCCGGAGATGGCTACGCAGCCGACGGATTCACCGTAGGTAGTGTTGGGGCAGCCGCCGAAGATGGCGCCGCAGAAGGAACCGATGCCATCGCCCAGCAGGGTTTTGTGAAGACCGGGATCAGCCAGCAGATCGCGCTCGATGATGCTGGAAAGGTTCTTGTGGTCAGCAATATGCTCGGCGAAAACAACGAAGGCAACCGGCGCATAAGCAACCAGCAGGGTCAGAATATAAGAAGCGGAAAGGTCGCCGAAGCCTTTGAATGCGGTCAGGAACGTGAAATCCGGAACCCAGGTCATGGTGGCGAACTTGCCGAAGTCGATGATCTTCAAAGCGTCAAGACCGGCAGCATTACCGATAATGGTGAACAGGGTTGCGCAGATATATCCGGCCACGATACCAATGATGAAAGGAATCATCTTGACCATCTTCTTGCCGTAGACGGAGCAGAGCATGGTGGTGAAGAGGGTGACCAGACCGCAGATCAGGCATACATAAGGAGAAGCCAGCTGCGCGCCGTCAGCGCCTGCGACGTTGCCGCTCATCAGATCGCCAACCGCATTTCCCGCCAGGGAAAGTCCGATAATGGCAACCGTGGGACCGATGACCACAGCAGGCATCAGCTTGTCGATCCATTTGACGCCGACTGCCTTAACGACCAGCGCAAGCACCACATAGACCAGTCCGGCGAACAGAGCGCCCAGAATCAGGCCCAGGTAACCGGCAGCAGCGGAAGCAGCGCCGCCGAAGGCCGCAAACATAGAACCAATGAATGCAAAAGAGCTGCCTAAGAAAACAGGGCTTTTGGATTTGGTAAAGAGCAGGTACACGATGGTTCCGACACCGGCGCCGAACAGCGCTGCGGTAGCAGACATTCCGTTTCCGATGATCGCAGGAACAGCAATCGTCGCCGCCATAATCGCCAGCAGCTGCTGGAAGGCAAAGACAACTGTTTTCCCAAATCCGGGCTTGTCTTCTACATTGTACACGAGTTTCATAAATAAATCCTCCTTCTATGTAAAGCGGCCATGACAGCCGTTTTATGCGGTGTTGGTCAGGCAGTTGGCGTTCTGTGCCGTGTTGGTCAGGCAGTTGGCATTCTGCGCCGTATTGGTCAGGCAGTGCGGTTTTGCGCGCTATTGATCAGGCGCTTGACGTTTTTCAGCCTTGTTCATACAATTCGACGGCCGTATAGTTCTCAAATGGCGGAATCTTGACCTGAATGATTTCCTGTCTGGAAGTGGGAACATTCTTGCCTACATAATCGCCTCGGATGGGCAGCTCTCTGTGACCGCGGTCAATGAGCACTGCCAGCTGAATGGAAGATGCCCGGCCGCTTTCCTTCAGCGCATCCAGCGCGGCGCTGGCCGTGCGGCCGGTATAGAGCACATCGTCCACCAGGATCACATGCTTGCCTTCGACAGAAAAGGGCAGCTTCGCCTCTTTCAGGGTAGGCGTATCGTTAATCCGGTGCAGGTCGTCCCGGTAAAAGGTAATATCCAGCGCTCCGACGGGCACTTTGGTTCCTTCGATGGAAGCGATATTCATGGCTATGACTCTGGCCAGGGAAACGCCGCGGCGTCTGATCCCCACCATCACCAGATTCTCAGCTCCGTTATTGCGCTCGACAATCTCGTGCGAGATGCGCTTTAAGGCGCGACCGACGGCTGTCTCGTCCATTAAGGTAGCTTTATATCGCTCCATACGCATTCCCTCTTTCCTGATGTATTCACAACGGCCGAAAACTTTTTAACCTGATAACAGACATGATGCCGAAGCTTTTTCCAAAAGAAAATGCCCCGCGAGAGCATGGCGAGGCATTTGGCTTTAATGCATGGAATTACCGATATATACCTTGCCGATCTCTCTGTATCAGCTTAAAAATATCTTTGAGGTATTATACCCGAACCCACGCCGGTATACAATCCAAAAAACGTCGGTGAATTCACATGAAATTCATCGTTTTGACGATGGAAATGTGGCGACTATTTGTAAACATTTTGTGAACAATTCAAAATCCGTGACGATTTTTCTGAAAAAACGCCGTTAATAATAGTAGAGGTGTTTTTTAAAACCCTATTTTTGAAAGGAGTGAATCAGATTTATGGTCATGTATGAAATGGTAAGGGATCGGTATGAATGGCTGGCCAGGAATATCATGAAGCAGGAGAAATATATGAAGAACTGGCCTCCTATTGAGATTTCTCTGAAGAGAAACAGAGATGATTATTCCTGGTATATCCTGGATCGATCAGAGCTGAACTCGAAGAAGATTTATCTGCCAAAATCAGAAGAGGCGGAAGCCCGTAAGCTGGCATTCATTACGCTTCAAAAAGCGCGTCTAAATGATATGAAACAAGAACTGCTCGCATGTGAAAGGTTTTTGAAAGTTTATTGCAAACAGTCTTCTGACTATCCGGAATATGTGGTATCGAAAGAAGCATCACTTATGTTAAACGAAGGTTTTGTCAATTTGCTTTCTAAGAATACAGATAATCCGACTGTCGACTGGCAAAAATGGCAGTTTGAAGACTATCCAAATGGTAAAGATTACTACCCTTCACAACTGAATGTGAGAGTCACTAACAATTTATATGTACGGTCTAAATCCGAACGTTCGATTGCCTTGACTTTTTTAGAGGCAAAAAAGCCCTTTCGCTATGAATGGCGTCTTGAAATGGGAAACATCTGGGTGCTGCCTGACTTTGCAGCCCCTAACAAGCAAGGAGAGATTATATTTTTAGAGCATCTTGGTATGGTGGATAAACCGGGTTATATAGATGATTTAGCGAGAAAACTTAAAAATTACATGCAATTTGGAATCTATTTAGGCGTTAATCTTTTTTTCACTTCAGAAACGGGCACACATCCCTTCGATATCGCTGAAGCAAGAGAACTGATCCGAAAAAGATATCTTTGATAAGTAGCCGAGCTGCCCCAATTTGATACAGCATAAACGATGGATCATCCGGACGGCCTTACTGCCAAAACAGGCACTTTTTCCGTATAGGCAGCAGCTTGAGGTAAATTTGATCAGAATTACTGCCAAAACAGGCACTTTTTCCGTATAGGCAGTAGCTTGAGGTAAATTTGATCAGAATTACTGCCAAAAGGGCCACTTTTTCCGAGCAGGCAGTAGCATTTTGGGAAAAAACAGTAAAATTACTGCCTAAAACGGGGTTTTTTCCGAAATGGCAGTAATTGCTACTGCCATTTCGGAAAAACAGCCATTTTGGCAGTAATTCCGGGAGAAAATCGATTGTATTACTGCCTGTACGGAAAAAACCCCGTTTTAGGCAGCAGAGCCAGGACCTCATTTATATAAAACATCCCCTAAAACCTGTCCGAGAAGTAAATATCCTTCTGCCGGAAGATTTGCCTGAGCATGGCGGGGTGGGTGCAGCGGACTCTTGGCAGATACAAGGCCTGGTCAATGGAGAGGGAACCCAGGACAAGCTGCGTCAGAACCTGAATCGAACAACTTAGGTCCACAGGTGAGATAAAGCCATCGGAAATGTGGGCTTTGGCGGTTTCTTCCGCAGTTTTGACAGCCTGCTCTTTTTCCAAAGCTGTGATGGCAGCTTTTTTGCTGTCGGCATCGGCAAGAAAACCAAGGGAAGCGGAAGAAGTGTGGGTCATATAAGAGGCCAGCGGCTCTTCAGCCGTGCCCCAGTCGTCCGCCCGCATGAAGCCGGTAGGCTGCTCATCCGGAAAGAGAGTCGGCATTTTGGGAAGAGAGTCATCGGTCTTGACCGGCGAGAAAATCTGGATGCTGCTGCCGTTGTCTTCCGGACGCATTCCAGAAGGATCATCGGCAATTTTCAGGACGCTGGTTGCCTTTGTATCCGCATAGGTAATCCTGAAAACGCCATTGTTTTCAGCAATCAGCGGATCCGTCACAAAGACAGTAAAGCGGCCGGAGGAGGCGGGATAGCGCATCTGCCGGAGGGCTTTGGTGACATTCACAATCCTGGCCATGCCGTTTGGCTGGATCTCCTGGGAGATTTCGTAGCATTCATCTACCAGGCTGGGCAAGGGAACACTGGCCGGCAGCATCAGATCTGCGGTATCGTACTGGGAACGAAAATCGTAAAGGAACCCCAAAAGGCGCATCAGGGCTCTGTTGTCGCGATAGGCAAGATCTTTAATCATAAGGGTTTTAAGGGCAGAGGCGGATGCGGGCGCTTCAGGAACAAAGGTAAAGAAAGCTTCATCGCCCAATGCATAGGTATAGACCTTGTCTTTCAAAGGGTCTTTTGAAAGAAAAGGCCACTGGGAATCTTTTCGCTGAATGGACAGATTGTTTCTCCGGCCAAATTCTTCACGAATAGCCTGAAGCTCATGAAAGTCAGTGACAAGGCGCGGGCTTACATCCCGGGGAAATCTTTCAAGCAATCTGATCGGAATCTTGTAGATCCGGCTTTCCTGTATCAATTCATATCCATACTTCCGATAGAAGGAATGGGAAAACGGATAGAGCATGGAAAAAGTGTAGCCATCCCTGTACCATTCCGGAAGAAGGGCTCTGAAAATAGCCTGAATGCCGCCGCTGTTTCTGGATTCAGGGAGGGAGCAGACGCCGCCAACGCCCGCGGCCCTTGTCAGCGAGCCGTCAAACCAGACATCAAAGTCGTGGATAACCATACCGGATGTGACGGGATCTCCATAACCATAGATCACCTCCGGGGACTGTGCCAGCTCTTCCTTGGTGCGCGGCTTAAAGGAAGATTTATCAAAAGAGTATACGAACGCAGCAGCCATGATTTTGGCAAATTGTTCCTGGTCCTGCGCAGAAGTCAGCTTCCGGACATAAGGCAGATCCATAGGCACCTCCAAGATAAAGATATGAAAGCGGCGAGCCGTTCAAAGCTCACAAAAAAGAAAGAAAAGGATTGCAAAACCAATCTGCTTTATTGTATCATAATCATGCTGACGGATTCAACCGCTTTTCGTCAGACCATACTTTCAGGAGCAAGGTGAATGATAAAAAATATTGTATTTGATATGGGAGGCGTCCTGGTGGACTTTAATCCCAAAAAAATGATGAAGGAGATGAATGTCCCGGAAGGCATTGATGCGATTGTCTACCATGAGCTCTTCGAATCGCCGGAGTGGATCACGCTGGATGCAGGCCGCATTTCAAAAGAAAAAGCCATCAGCCGTATCTTCGAAAGACTGAGCTATCATCTGGAAAGCGGCTTCTACCCGGAAGCATCCGCCATCAGCCTGGGACAGGGGGAGAGCCTTCAGGAGCTTCTGGAGGCCAGCATCGAATATGTCATGGACCACTGGACCGGCTATATGAAGCCGCTCTCTGATATGGAGATGCTGCCGCAGGCGCTGAAGGATGCAGGATACGGCGTATATCTGCTGACCAACGCCGGGATCGTCTTTAGGGAGTACGAGGGAGCCATCCCGGCCTTTAAAGCCATGGACGGCCTGTTTGTCTCCGCAGAGCACCAGATGCTCAAACCCGAGCCGGAAATCTATCTGGCCCTTCTGGCCGAGTTCGGTCTGAAGGCATCGGAAACGCTGTTTATCGATGATAACCCCGTCAATATTGCCGGCGGGATTATGAATGACATTGAAGGCATTGTCTACAGGGGCGATGTGAAAGAGCTGATCAGCGAACTGAAACGCTTTCATGTTGAGCTGCAGCAGTCGCCGCTTCATTCAAGCCGCGCCTAAAAGCCTGCAAAAAGTTAAGGCTGAAAAAGAACTTTGAAGGAGACATATTATGGAATCAACAATCAGCAAAGAAAAACTGATGCAGATGGAAGAAAACTTCCTGAAAGACCGCGCCAACCGGGTGGCCATGAATGCCGTGACTTCCACCGGCGTGCTGGCAAACGCCAAACGTCCGGAAGCCTTCCGCACGGACATGCACCAATTTTCCATCACGATCGATCAGGGCGATATTACCAATCAGAAATCAAGTGGACGCTGCTGGATGTTCGCTGCGCTGAACACCATGCGTTTTCAGGTGATGAAAAAGCTGAACCTGAAAACCTTCGAGCTCTCCCAGAACTATACCCTTTTCTATGACAAGCTGGAAAAGGCCAATTATTTCCTGGAAAATATTCTGGAAACCCTGGACGAGCCCACCAACGGCCGGCTGATTGCCTGGCTTCTTTCCGGCCCCTTGGGTGACGGCGGACAGTGGGATATGATCTGCAGCCTCATCGCCAAATATGGCGTGGTTCCCAAGAGCGCCATGCCGGAAACCTATTCCTCTTCCGCAACCAGGGAAATGACCTCTGTCATGACGGAAAAACTGAGAGAAGATGCCTGCCGCCTGCGCAGCGCCTACCAAAAGGGCGCTTCCATGGAAGAGCTGAGGGCCATGAAGGATGCCCAGATGGAAGTCATGTACAACATTCTCTGCACCTGCCTGGGCGTGCCGCCCACCACGGTGGATCTGGAAGTTCGGGACAAGGATGACAATTTCATCCGGGATCTTGGCCTGACGCCCCAGCAGTTCTACGCCAAATATGTGGATATGAATTTGGACGACTATATCAGTCTGATCAACGCGCCAACCGAAGACAAACCCTACTATCACAGCTACAGCGTCAAATGCCTGGGCAATGTCAAGGAAGGCCGTCAGATCCGCTATGTCAACCTGCCCATCGACGAGCTGAAAAAAGCCGCCATTGCCCAGCTAAAGGACGGCGAGCCGGTGTGGTTCGGCTGCGATGTGGGCAAGAGCTCCGAACGCAGCCAGGGCCTGATGGACACCGCCCTGTACGATCGGGAAAACCTGTTCAACACTTCCTTTACCATGACCAAAGCGGAAAGGCTTGACTATGGCCACAGCCTGATGACCCATGCCATGGTCTTCCAGGGCGTCAACCTGGATGAAAAGGGCCAGCCCATCCGCTGGAGAGTGGAGAACAGCTGGGGCAAGGATCCCGGCAAGGATGGCTACTATGTCATGAGCGACGACTGGTTCAACGAATACATGTACCAGGTTGTGGTGAACAAAAAATACCTTTCCGAAGATATTCTGAAAGCCTACCAGGAAGCCCCGAAGATGTTGGAGCCCTGGGATCCCATGGGATCGCTGGCATAATCAACGGAACACCGGGATAAAGCACAACAATTCATTTAAGGATTTAGAAATGAAATTTTTACATCTTGCTGACCTTCATTTAGGAAAAAGCGTCAGTGAATTTTCCATGATCCGGGACCAGGAAGCTGTCCTGGATCTTCTTTTTACACTGGCTAAAGAAGAAAAGGCAGATGCGGTTCTGATCAGCGGGGACGTGTATGATAAGGCCATCCCCTCGGAGGAGGCCGTGCATCTGCTGGATTCGTTCCTGAACCGCCTGAGCCAGGAAAACATAAGCGTCCTGATAATCAGCGGCAATCACGACTCGGACGAGCGGCTGAATTTCGGAAGCAGCCTGTTTTCAGCCCGGGGCGTGTATATTGCCGGAAAATATGAAGGGAGCCTTCAGAAGGTCACCCTGAAGGATGCCCAAGGCGAGGTGGATTTTTGGATGCTGCCTTTCGTTAAAGCCTCGCTGGTCAGACATTATCTGCCGGAGGCGGACATTGAAAGCTACGACGATGCCGTGCGCGCGGCGATCAGCGCGTGTCAGCCGGATCCGGACCGCCGTAATGTGCTGCTGGCCCATCAGTTTGTTACCGGGCATGGACAGGATCCGGAAATGGCCGGATCCGAAAATCAGCTGCCTCAGGCGGTGGGAACCATCGAGAAAGTGGGATGGGATGCCTTTGAGGCATTTGACTACGTGGCCCTTGGCCATATCCATACCCCCCAGATGGTTGGGCGGGAAACCATTCGCTACGCCGGATCGCCCCTGAAGTACAGCCTCTCCGAGATCCGCCGCGAAAAGAGCGTGCCTGTCGTTACGCTGGGGAAAAAGGGCGAGACAGATATCCGCCTGGTGCCCATCACACCCCTTCGGGATATGCGCCGGATCAAAGGAAAGCTGGATGAGCTGCTGGATGCGGCTCTCCTCACGGAAGACTATATTTACGCAACCCTCACGGACGAGGAGATAATTCCGGATGCGGTGGGGCATCTGCGGACCTATTATCCCAACCTGATGAAGCTGGACTATGCCAACAGCCACACCCGAGCGGTGATGGACTTTTCCTTCCGGGATCAGCAGGAGAAGGTATCGTTTAAAGAATTGATGACAGATTTTTATCAAAAAATCCGGGGCGGCGACATCAGCGAGCAGGAATGGGACATTCTGAAAGGCACGGCAAAGGAGGCGGGACTGATCGATGAAACCGATTAAACTGACGCTCTGTGCATTCGGACCCTATGCGGAAAAGACGGAAATTGATTTTAAAGCCTTCGAGCAGACGGGGATTTTTCTGATAACCGGGCATACAGGCGCGGGAAAAACCACCATTTTTGACGCCATCACCTTTGCCCTCTTCGGACGGCCCAGCGGAAATTTCAGGCAGAGCGCCTCCCTGCGGTCGGACTTTGCGGATCCCAAAACGGAAACCTACGTGGAATTTGAGTTCGAGCATCAGGGCGAGATTTACAAAATCCGCCGCAGCCCTGCCTATGAACGGGCTAAAAACCGGGGAGAGGGCACGACGCGCCAGCTGGAAAAAGCGGTGCTGCACCTGCCGGAGCCGAAGCCTCCGGTGGAGGGGGTAAAGCAGGTTCATGCTGCCGTTATGGCGCTTTTGCGCATCGACATGGATCAGTTTAAGCAGATCTGTCTGATTGCCCAGGGCGAATTCTATCAGCTGCTGAATGCAGGTTCGGAGGAGCGGACTAAGATTCTGCAGAAAATCTTTAGGACAGAAGGATACCGGCAGATGGCGGAGGCCATGCGCGGCAGGCTTCTGCAGTCTCAGGAGGAGCTGAAAGATAAAGAAAAAAGTCTGATTCAGTATTTCCTGCAGGTCAGGTTTGATCAAGAATCGCCTCTGGCGCCTGCAATGGAAGATCTGACCGCTGCGGTAAAACAGACCGGGCATGCCTATCAGATCGACGAAATCTGCCAAACCATCGGGGACCTCGTTTCGCAGGACAGCCTGAAGATGCAGGAGATGAAGGATGAACTGAAGGAAAAGGAAATCCAATTATCCCTGAAGACCAAAAACCTTACCCTGTCAAAAGAGACAGAAACCAAATTTGCCCGGGTGGAAGAGGCGGATCAGAAGCTTCAAAGCCTGCTTGACCGGCGGGAAGAAATGGATCAGCTGAAAAAGCGCCTGGACAGGGAAAAGAAGGCGCTGCGGCAGGTTGGTCCCTTGTATCAGGCCTATAAACAGGCTAAAGAGGAGAAGGAAAAGGCCGGACTTCGGCTGGCCGCTTCTCTTCAAAAACAGAAAACGGCAGCTGACAATGTCCGGGTTCTGGAGGAAAAAAGCAAGGAAGCCGATCAGTCGGAGCTGGAGCTTAATAAACTGCGGGCAAAAATCGACAAACTGCAGGAGAGCGAGGCCGTGTATGAAGAGCGGGATGCGTTAAAAAGCAAAATCGGAGAGGAAACCGAAGCGGTCAAATCCGATGAGCAGGCCCTGAAAAAGCTGGAGGTTCAGCTGCTTGAAAATCAGAAAAAGCTGCAGAAAGAGCAGGACGAAAAAGACAAGCTTCAGGATTTAAAGCTGGAGCTTTCTGCGAAGACCGGATCTCTTTTCCGGCTGTCATCTCTTCAGCGTGATCTGACCGATATGACGGTCAGGGAAACGCGGTTGTCCATGCTGGAAGATGAGCTGCAGAAAAAGCAGGAGGCTTATCTTAGCGCAGATCAGATCTATCAGATGGCCAATCAAAAAGCAGAGCATCTTCAAAGGCTGCTGGAAAGTTCGCAGGCCGGGATCCTGGCGCGGGGACTGGCAGAGGGAGAGCCCTGTCCTGTCTGCGGTTCGACCCATCATCCGAACATAGCGGTGCTCCCTGCGGAAGATGTCAGTGAAGAAGAGACGAAAAAAGCCCGCCTGGAGGCGGACCGGTGCCGAAAAAACAGGGAAAAGGCGAGCGCTGACGCGGCAGGGAAACTGGCGGAAAGGGATTCCTTCAAGGCGAAACTTCTGGAGGATGCATCGAAAACGCTGAAGGATTGCAGAAACGAAGAAAGTCTTCAGGCATATCTGAGTGATTCGCAGGCGCCCGCTTTGAAAGACTTATCAGCGCTTTATTCGGATGATATGCAGCATTTGTCCTTGGATGAGCTCTTTGACGCGCTGCAAAGAATCTACGAAGAGGTAAACAGGCAGGTTAAAGCCCTCGAAAAAGGCGTAACTTCCCTGGAAAGCGTCGTGAAAACGGAGCCTGCCCTGGATAGCCGGATAGAAGCGTTGAAAACGAAGGTGGAAACGGAAAACACCCAAATCACGGAGCTCACGGAAAATCTTACGGCGAGAAGGGTGGAGCTTGCAAAGCTCACCGCCAGGTCGGATGCCTTGCCCAGGCTTGAATTTGAATCCGGCGGCGCCGCGAAAGATGCCAGGCTCGAACTGGAAAAGACGCTGCAGCAGACGGAAGCGGGCATTCGCCGCACCCGGAAGGCCTATTTAGATGCCAAAACGGATCTTTCTGCCATGGATACCGATGTGAAACGGGATCAGGAGCAGGAAAAGCAGTCCGAGGAGGCCGTTAAAGAAAGTCAAAGAAATTATCAGACTGGCCTTTTGGAAGCTGGCTTTGAGGATGAACCTGGATTCCTGGAAGCTTTGACAACCGAAAAAGACATCGCATCCCAAGAAGAGGCGCTGCGTCGGTATGATCAGGAGCTGGAAAGCGCATCCAGGCTGCGGGATAGCTATGCCAAGGACGTGGAAGGGCTTGCAAGGCCGGATCTGAAGCGGCTTGCAGAAGAGGTGGAGGCCCTTGAGGAGGGCGTGCGCGCGCTGCGGGACGGTTCCGGTTTTCTGGGCGCCCGCGCTGAAGCCAATAAGGATCTTTTAGACAGGATCGAGCAGCAGGCGAAGCGTGTGGGTGAGATTTCCGAAGTCACCGGGCGGCTTCAGGGGCTGTCGGATTTGTTGAACGGCCACGTGGCCGGCAGACCGAAGATCACCCTGGAGCAGTATGTGCAGTCCACCGGGTTTGAATATATTCTTGCCGCGGCCAACCGCAGGCTGCTGCCCATGAGCGGCGGACGCTACGAGCTGGTGCGTCACGAGGACCCGGAGGAAATCAGCGGCAAAAATTCCCTGGGGCTGGATGTGGTGGACAATCATACCGGCAAGCTCAGGCCGGTCAGCTCCCTGTCGGGCGGTGAAAGCTTCAAGGCATCGCTGGCGTTGGCGCTGGGACTCTCCGACCGGATCAGCCAGGATGCCGGCGGCATCCGGATGGAGGCGTTGTTCGTGGACGAAGGCTTCGGCACGTTGGATGAAACCTCCCTGCAGGAGGCTATCGACATGCTGCGGTCCCTCACCGCAGGCGGCCGGATGATCGGCATCATCTCCCACCGGAAGGAACTGGAAGAAGCGATACCCCAGCAAATCTGCGTGGAAAAAGCGCAAGGTGGGAAAGGATCGATAACCAGAATACAGACCGGGGTATGAGACAGCCGGGAGACAAAGGGGTCGGAGGCGATTGTCTCAT
>JAGBND010000090.1 GCA_017634575.1 Bacillota bacterium | reverse complement strand
ACTCATTTACTCATCTTCTTCAACCGCAATGCTGCATACAGCACAACCGCATCTCTGAAGGAACGCGGATCATACCCGCTTCGTTCCCTTATACGGTTGAGCCGGTACTGCAGCGTATTTTTATGCATAAACAGCTTCTCGGCGGTATCTTTCAGCGACATGTCTGAGGAAAAGTACACGTCCAGAAGAGAAATGTCCGCTTCGTCCAGCCTGTTTAGGCATTTTTGCAAATACATATCTGCTGTTCGCGTGGATACGCCGGCAAGCAGAAGTTCAAGATTCAGATCTTCAAAGTACAGGATATTCTGCCCGGGAGAGAGACTGCGGATTGCAAGAGAGGCAGCATGGCAGGAACGATGGAGCGAGGAAAACTTCTCTTTCGTGCCGATCCCGATCTTCATGATCTCCCTGTACTTTTCTGCGAGATACTCAAGACCCTTCAACTCATCTTTTCCAATCAAAATATATTCGTTCGGATAATTGTATGTATAAAGACACTCCCCCATCTGTTCAAAAGTCTGTGCCAGGACTGACTCGATCATGGACAGATTGGACAGGTGGTACCGCTCGTTCAGCTGAAATACCGCTGCCTGCCAGACACCGGATGTAGAACGGATTCCGGTCCGCTCCAGCACTTCGGAGAGAAAATCACGGTTCACGGACTCGCCGGACTTGATATTCATGATTACCTGATGAACCTGAGTACGGAGATTGTGATTTTTCACATCCATCTCGTGTTCCCGCAGGAGAAGAACCGTGATTCGCTGGGCAAGATACGCATATTTTCGTACTTCATCGGGTTCACCGGTAATACCGATCACTGCCACGGTATCACCTCGAAATCTTATAGGCATGTTGATGCCTCGACGCACACCTGTTAGGGGATCATCCTCTGTGATGGTGATGATCTCGCCCGTCAAAGCTGCCTGATGTCCGCCTTCGTGATAGTCATCCAGACGGGACTCGTCTGTACTTGCGCAGATTCTGCCTGCGGTATCGATGTAGTTTATGTCGTGGTCGCAGATCGATTTCAGCGTTTCTACGATCTGCTGCGCCAGCTGCAGATGAATCGGTGCGGGCATCGCAAGCACCTCCTTATATGTTTTGTATGCCAAATATATGCGCTGATATTTTAAAAAACATGTCATTGATAACATATCATATCTGCCGGCAAAATGCTATAGTTTATACATAATCTACCGAGGAGTCCTACGGCTGCTACATACTGTGTTGTCGTAAACAGGCCCATACCAAACAGGAATCTCAAAGGAGGAACGATCATGAAACTCTTATTTGCCTCAGATTCATTCAAAGGTACCCTTTCCAGCGAACAGACCGTTGATCTGCTGGCCAAAGCCGCAAAAGCTGTGTTCGGAGAAGTGGAATACAGCGGTGTACCGGTCGCGGACGGAGGTGAAGGAACCACTGACGCCGTCATTGCAGCCGAGAACGGCGAAAAGATATATGTTGAGGTTTACGGCCCACTGATGGAGCGCACCAAAGCATATTACGGAAAATTTGGCGATAACAAGGCTGTCCTGGAGATGGCTGCGGCATCCGGGCTGCCCATGGTCCCTATGGACAAAAGAAATCCTCTTTTCACCACCAGCTACGGCACAGGTGAACTGATCCGCAATGCCCTCGACCGCGGCTTTTCCGATATTTCCATTGCCATCGGCGGAAGCGCTACCAATGACGGTGGTATGGGATGTGCAAGAGCACTGGGTGTTCGTTTCCTGGATGCAGAAGGAAAAGAACTGGTCGGAAAGGGAGAGGACCTGGAGAAGGTCTGTACCATAGATGTTTCGGAACTGGATCCGCGCATCAAGTCAACCAGGATCACGGTTATGTGTGATGTAACCAACCCTCTGTGTGGGGAGAACGGAGCCACTTATACCTTCGGTGCCCAGAAGGGAGCTACTCCGGAGATCCAGGCCAGGCTGGAAGCAGGCATGCAGAATTATCGCGATGTGATCATCCGTCAGTTCGGTGTCAACCCCGACGAGATTCAGGGGGCCGGAGCTGCCGGTGGACTGGGAACTGCCCTGACAGTCTTCCTTGGCGGCGAGATGAAATCCGGCATCGAGACCGTGCTCGACCTGATCGATTTCGATGAAAGACTTGAAGGTGTGGATCTGGTCGTCACAGGAGAAGGTCGCACTGACTGGCAGAGCTGCTTCGGAAAAGTGATGCAGGGAGTCGGAGAGCGGGCGAAAGCTAAAGGAATTGCAGCGGTGGGACTGTCCGGATCGCTCGGAAGAGACGCCGATCGTATATTTAACTATGGAATCGAATCACTGATGACCACGGTAGATGCCCCGATGCCTCTGGAAGAAGCGTTGAGCCGTGCAGAAGAATTATATTATCTAGGAGCAGTTAGAATGTTCCGCTTTATTCGCACCGGAATGGAAATCGCACAAAAGCAGCCGAGGGGCTGATTCGATAGTACCCGGAATAGTATTTTTGTATTCATCTGCCGCATTGTCGGCAGTCACGATAGCAAGTTGCTCATATACAATAGTTGAATATTCGAAAAAGAAAGGAAACCCGAAATGGAAGCAGTCTATAGTTTTACCACCCTTGGAGCCCTGATCGGACTGGTGATCGCCATTGTCCTGATCATAGTTAAAGTACATCCCGCCTACAGTCTGATCCTCGGCGCTTTGATCGGCGGCCTGATCGGCGGAGGTGGTCTGGTGACCACGGTCGACACAATGATCAGCGGTGCGCAGAGTATGATGTCATCCGTTCTTCGTATCATGACTTCCGGTATTCTGGCCGGAGCACTTATCAAGACAGGCTCGGCTCAGAAGATAGCGGAAACCATTGTAGACAAAATGGGAGAACGTAAAGCCGTGGCAGCCATCGCCATTGCCACTATGGTGATCTGTGCCGTCGGCGTATTCGTAGATATCTCTGTCATTACTGTTGCTCCGATCGCACTGGCAATCGGTAAGAAGGCACGGCTGCCGAAGGAAAGCCTTCTTCTGGCAATGATCGGCGGAGGAAAAGCAGGAAATATTATTTCGCCCAACCCTAACACTATTGCTGCATCGGAAGCCTTTGGTGTGGACCTGACTGCCCTGATGTTCAAGAATATCATTCCGGCCATCTTCGCCCTGGTTGTCACCATAATCCTTGCTTCTATCCTCGCAGGGAAAAAGAACGGTCTTGCCGTATCCGAAACGGACATCGACTCAACAGACAGCAAACTTCCGGGATTTCTTCCTGCCATTGCAGGCCCGCTGGTTGTGATCATTCTTCTTGCTCTTCGTCCCATCGCAGGCATCAGCATCGATCCGCTGATCGCTCTTCCTGTCGGCGGTATCGTGAGTATGCTTTTGACCGGAAATGCAAAGAATGTGATTTCCTTCAGCGAATTTGGATTATCGAAGGTCATCGGTGTTTCCATTCTTCTGATCGGAACAGGAACCATCGCTGGAATTATCAAGGCATCTGCTCTGCAGTTTGACGTGATCAATGTTCTGGAAGCTATGAACATGCCGGCATTTGTCCTTGCCCCGCTTTCCGGTATTCTGATGGCAGGTGCCACCGCCTCAACTACCGCAGGTGCCACGATCGCAGCTCAGACATTTGCTCCGACGCTCCTTGCCGAAGGCGTTCCGGCGCTGTCCGCTGCAGCCATGATCCACGCAGGAGCTACCGTAGTGGATTCTCTCCCGCACGGTTCCTTCTTCCATGCAACAGGCGGTTCCGTCAACATGAGCATCAGCGACCGCATGAAGCTTATTCCCTTTGAGGCATGCGTCGGCCTGACAAGTACCTTGGTCAGCGTTGTCTTGTTTTT
>JAGBND010000089.1 GCA_017634575.1 Bacillota bacterium | reverse complement strand
TTTTTAGATATAAATATATTATGAGTATATACATCAGTGGTATACCAGAAGGGGGACAGGATGAAGAATACAGAATCGTTGGTTTCACAAATTACAGCAAGGATTCAGAACGGCATTATCAGCGGTGAAATCAAGAGCGGACAGGTCATCAAAGAAAGGGATCTGGAAAAAGAGTATAACGTCAGTCGCACCCCGATAAAAGAAGCCTTAAAGATTCTTGAATCTGAGGGTTGGATTGAGATATCGCCTCGAAAAGAAACAAAAGTATCTACTTTTTCCGCGTCAGACTTTGAGGATGCACTGGAAGTACGACTCTCAGTAGAGACTTTGGCTTTAAAACTTACCATGCAGCAGGAACTTACTGAAGAAGAAATAAGTAAGATTCACGAAAGTATCGAAATACTGGACGAAATTGCCGCTTTCCCGGGAACGTTGAGTAACGATCAAATTGATACTTACAATAATACGGACAACTGGTTTCATGATTTTATCTATTCGAGAAGCGGAAGCAAACTGCTTCAGAAAATCCACAGAAATTTGCAGGCGTTTTCTGCCAGAACATACAGTGTTATTCCAATAGGTGCGGACAGAGCAAAAGAAGGAGCTATGGAGATATGCAGAATTCTTCAGGGGATTTTAAGCGGTCAATTCGTAACAAATGAAATCTATTTAAAAGCGCATATTACCAATTCGACAATGAATAAAATAGACTGGCTCAGAAACGCGGAAGGAAATGACGATAAACCGGATCAACAGGGCAGTTTCAGCAAAAGCTGAAAAAGGAAGGGAAACATGAAAGAGGGAATCATTATTAAAAATATCACTGTCATTGACGGGACTGGCGCAGAGCCTCGGAAAAACGCGTCCGTAGTAGTAAAGAACGGCATAATCGCAAAGATTAAAAACGCCGGTCAGGAAGAAATTGAAGATGTGGAATTCGCTGGTTTCCAGACAATTGACGGAACTGGAAAATTCCTGCTTCCCGGACTTATGGACTGTCATGTTCATCTGAACAGTTATGCGAGAACTGATCCTATTACAGTAAAACTCTGGTACCTCACAACTACCCCGGCATATCGCATGCTCCACGGAGTTAAAAATCTGCAGCTGCTCCTGAGAGCAGGTTTTACTACAATCAGGCATTGCGGCCACATGCCGAACGGAACAGACATACACTTGAGAGATGCGGCAAAGGAGGGAATCATTCTTGGCCCGAATGTTCTTGCCTGCGGCGGTGATATGAGTATGACTGCCGGCCATGGTGATCTGACCACACCCAAATGGGCACATCAGGTGCCGGATCGCACGGCAGACGGCGTGGACGAGTGTATTAAAAGTGTTCGCTCCAAATTACGTATGGGTGCAGATTTTATCAAAGTACACATGAGCGGAGGCGTGATGTCTGAAGGAGATCCACTCTGGTGGAGAAACTACAGAGATGAAGAAATAGCAGCCATTGTTGACGAGGCGCATGCTTTCAGAAGGAAAGTTGCAGTTCATGCACACGGAACGGAAGGAATAAAAATATCTCTTCGCAACGGAGCGGATACAATTGAGCATGGCACTTTTATGGACGATGAAGGAAGAGAGCTGATGCTGGAGAAAGGCGCATGGCTGATACCGACACTTGTGACATCTCATGCTGCGGTCAAAAACGGTATCAAGACAGGTGCGCCCCTTGCGTCCCTTGAAAAAGCGAGGGCAGCATGGGAGGCTGGCGCGGAAAATTTCCTGAAAGCATATAAGATGGGGATTCATATAGCAAATGGCAGTGATTGTCAGAACTTGAGAAGGCTCAGATATAACAGGGAAGAGTTTGATGAGTTGTATGAACTGGGGATTCCCCCTATGGAAATCATAACTTTTGCAACCAGGAATGCGGCAGAGGCGTTGGGACTCCTCGAAGAGAAAGGAACAATTCAGGAAGGGAAAATTGCGGATCTGATTATACTCTCTGATAATCCACTTGAAAACATAAAGGCTCTGGGAAGCAGAAAACATACGGAAGCGGTAATTCTGGGTGGGAAACTCATGATTAATAATTACAAGGAGGAGTATGAAGATGAAGAACAGTAATGTAAAGAAGACGCTGTGTCTGTTAATTGCAGCTCTGCTTTCTGCAAGCCTTGTCGCCTGTGCTGCGCAAAGCGGCGGCAGCGCGCCGGCTCCGGCAGCAGCATCAGCAGAGGAGACCGCAAAGGAAGAAGCGAATGCTCCCGCGGAAGAAAGTAAGGAAGAATCATCTATGGAGATCACTGAACCTATAGAGTTGATGATGGGAACCAGCGGAACAACAGGTTCCTGGTATCCGGTGGGCATAGGACTTTCGACATTTTGGAATGAAGACCTGGAAGAGGATGGCGTGCACGTTTTTGTTCAGTCCACAGGCGGCGGTGGAGAAAACGTCCAGATGTTGAGCCAGGGTGAACTGGATATGGCAACACTTGGCAGCATTACGGTAAACGAGGCATATAACGGTCTCAATGATATGCCGAAGCTTGAAAACCTCAGGGTAATGTTCGCAATGCAGGCGACGTCCATGCAGCCTGTAATTCTGAAGAAGTGTGTAAAGACAGGGACTTTTGCGGATATCGAAGGACTGAAATTCGGCGTCGGCAACCCCGGAGGAAATGCGGAAAAACTGTTCAATATTATGAACGAGGCTTTTGGCAATATTGATGTGGAAGTGGAAAGACTGTCACCTGCTAATGCATGTGATGCAATTAAGAATGGAACACTCGACGGCAACTTCTTTACCGGAGGAGCGCCGATCAGTTCGATTATTGATCTGATGTCGACACCGAATCTTGAAGTTCAGATTCTTTCAGTAACACAGGAAGATGTCGATCGGATGAATGAGATCAATCATATGTGGAATTATGCCGAGCTCGAACCGGGTACATATGAAGGCCTGGATGAAAAACTCGGTGTTGCTCAGACTTATGACATGGTCGTAATCACCAGCGAAACACAGGAAGCAGTTGTGTACAAACTTCTGGAAGACATGTTTAACAACATTGACAAGGTCAATGCAATCAATAAGAGTATGTCCTTCTTTACGATGGACAGAGCACTTAACGGTATTCCGTGCCCTATGCATGCAGGGGCTGTCAAGTATTTCCAGGATCAGGGATATACAATTCCCGAGGACCTGATTCCGCCTGAAATGAAGTAAGAATATCATGCAAACCAATTGCCCTGCACCAGTGGTAAACGGTGCAGGGCAATCTGAGGAGACGATATGGACAGAAATCTGGAAACAGGCAGTGTGGCGGATCATACAGAACCGGAAGTAAAAACGACTGTAAAACCGGGCGGAAAAACCAGGCAGTTGACTGGCAGAGCTGTAACTGTCGTGAAAATAATCGCCATTGCCATGTCATTGTTTGTTATTTATTCAAATTATTTAAGTGACAGGCTTCCGTTCGGAACCGTTTTACAGATGCAGAAGAATAACTTATTCATTATGTTCACTCTTCTGCTGACATATATCCTCTATCCGGCAAGGAAAAAGGACAGAGAAAAAGCCTTAAATATCTTTGATATAATGCTGTGCATTCTTGCAGCGGCAGGTCCGATTTATATTGCTTTCAGGTATACGCCGGAATTTGCCACCAACAGCACTACGGTAACAATGGACTATATTATGGCCGGGATTACTGCTGTGATCGTGCTTGAAGCTTGCAGAAGAATACATGGGCCGATTATTCCGTGCATCGTTATGGTCTTTGTTGTATATGCACTTTTTGCCTCTCATGCCCCTGGATTTCTTCGCTTTCGCAATGTCCCAATTAAACGACTGCTCTTCAGGCTGTATCTGACAGGAGAAGGTATGTGGGGCTCCATGGTTAGCACAGCTTCATCATATCTGTTTATTTTCATTCTGTTTGGAGCAGTATTGGAGATATCCGGCGGAGCCAAGGCGTTTAATGATATTGGCTTTGCAATTGGAGGCAGAATGAGGGGAGGGCCTGCTCAGGTGGCAGTGTTCTCAAGCGCGTTGATGGGATCCATAAGCGGAAGCGCAGTTGCGAATGTAATGACTACCGGAGCGTTTACGATTCCGCTGATGAGAAAGATGGGTTATGATAAGGATTTTGCCGGGAGTGTGGAAGCGGCTGCATCTACAGGAGGTGTCATAACTCCTCCGGTAATGGGTTCTGTTGCGTTTATCATGGCCGGCAATACAGGGATTCCATATTCCAGAATTATCATCGCAGCTATGATGCCGGCTGTTTTGTATTATGCGGGTATCGTAACTACAGTGGCGCTGGAAGCCAGAAAAAAGAACCTTCCCAGTCTTCCGAAAAACGAGATCCCAAAGCTTTCTGATGTGCTAAAAAAAGAAGGTATTTATCTTCTTCCTGTTGTGGTCATTATTGTGACACTTCTATCTGGAATGACAGCTCTGTATGCAGGGCTTTGCGGAATCCTTGCTTCTCTGTTGGTCAGCCAGCTCCATAAAGAGACCAGAATGGGATGGAAACAGATTCTATTGGCTCTTGAAAAGGGAGCAAAAGGAGCAATTTCCATCGCAGTCGCATGCATCACTTGTACGTTTATTGTGACTGTTGTTACTATGACGGGTCTAGGAACCAATCTCGCAGTAAACATAGTACGTATTTCCGGCGGGAAACCGTTTGTCGCACTGCTCCTTATAGCTGTCGTTATTCTGTTTATGAGCATGGGAATGCCCGGACCGGCGTGCTATATTATAGTGACAACTGTTGCAGCGCAGTCTCTTATATCCATGGGATTTAAGGAGCTGGCAACGCACCTTTTCTGCATGTGGATCGGTACCATGTCTAATCTGACACCACCGGTCTGTATGGCTTCTTTTGCAGCCTCTTCACTTTCTGGCGGTTCTTTAAGCAGAACGGCATGGAATGGCCTGAGACTGGCAGCCGCAGGACTGATTGTTCCGTTTATTTTTGTTTTTAATCCGGTGATGATTTATCAGGATGCAACCGTTATAGGATATTTCTGGTCCTTCCTTACTGGTCTGGTGGGTGTTATTGCTCTGGCTGTTTCTCTGCAGGGATATGTTTTCTGTAAGTTGCCGGTACTTCTGAGACTTACTTCATTTATTGCGGCGATGACACTGATTCATCCCAGTCCCGGGACAGACTTTATCGGGATAGCTCTTCTGGCGGTTACACTGGCAGGAGCGTTGGCCGTGAACAGGAATAATACTGCAAAGCCTGTATCGGATTGTTAGAACCTTAGAATGGATAATGAGAACATGAATAAAAAAATCAGGAATATGGAACAGCTTCTTTCGGATGGTGATATTTCTTCCCGGAAAATGGTCCTGACGCTAATGGAGGAAGTCCTTCGCGAGTTGGATGCAGGCAACCGGATCAAAGAAATACTGCGGTTGGAAGGAGATATTCTTCATGTCGGACAGCTCAGGATTGATTTGAAAGAAAAAGACAATATATATCTGATTGGGGCCGGAAAGGCTTGTAACGCCATGGCACAGGCGGTTTGCGAAGTTCTTGGAGAGCGACTGACGAAGGGGATCATTTCTGTCAAGATCGCCGAGCCTGAGGACAGGTACACAAAGACAGAAGTGTTTGTGAGCGGACATCCTCTTCCTGACGAGTCCAGTGTTGCAGCGGCAGAGGCGACCCTGAAGCTGGTTGACAGCGCAGGCGAGGGGGATCTTTTTATAAGTGTTATAAGCGGAGGATCTTCATCGTTATACAGCGCTCCGATACAGGGCATTACACCTGCTGAAGAAAGAGAAGCAACGAGATTGCTTTTGGAGTCAGGAGCCAAGATAGAAGAAATCAACGCAGTTAGAAGGCATATATCGCTTGTGAATGGGGGGAATCTGGCAAAAAGAATACTCGCCAGAGGTGCCCAATTGGTCAACTTGATAATCAGCGATGGCGTCGGCAACGGCGGAGAGATTCACAGAGATCTTCCTGTTGGTTTTTTTGGCACACCTATTGCCCCGGATAAAACCACTTTAAAAGATGCAAGAGACGCAATAACAAACTATAACTTGAAAAGCGTTATGGCTGAAAGCATCGTGAAGTATCTGTGGAGTGAAAAGGCAGAGGAAACACCAAAGCTGTTGAATGGAAATGTGACGAATTTTCTGCTGGACAGAGTACCGGAGTCATGTATCGCTGCAATAAAAGCGGCTGGCAGAATGGGTGTTAACGCCTATATCCTGACGACGTTTATTGAGGGAGAGAGTAAAGAAGCAGGAATGGTCTTTTCTTCTATTGCGCGGGAAGCATATGCCCATGATTATGTGTTTCAGACTCCGTGTTTTATTCTAGCCTCCGGTGAAACGACAACCTGTATTGAAGGGGAACCGTCCGGTACAGGCGGACCAAGTCAGGAAATGGTACTTGGTTTTGCAATGGGGATTCAGGACTTTCCTGGCATATGTATGGCATCTATAGATTCGGAAGGGACGGATGGCACAACAGTGTTTGCGGGCGGGATAGTGGATTCACAAACTGTAAAACGGCTGGAAGAGCAGGGAATAAGCGTCCATGAGGCACTCAGAAACCACAGCTCCTGTGAAGCCCTGAAAAGCATAGGAGATAATATCTTTACCGGCAATACAGGAACAAATGTATGTGACTTTGATGTTGCTTATATTCCTGACGGGAGGAAGTAAAATGATTAATCGAATAACAGCGATAAAAGGCCGCCAGATATTGGACAGTAAAGGAAGACCGACAATAGAGGCGGATGTATATGTGAATGATAGATTAATGGGAAGAGCAACCGCCTCTACAGGGACTTCAGTGGGAAGCCATGAGGCGCTTGTGTTAAGGGATAATGATAAGAATCTTTTCGGCGGATTAAGTGTTTACAAGGCAATAGATAACGTTAAGACAATGCTTGAGCCGGAACTTATCGGGATGGATGTTTCAGATCTGGCAGCCATTGACAGACGCATGTGTGAATTGGACGGGACAGAGAATAAAACCCGCATAGGAGGAAACGCTATCTATGCGGTATCTCTGGCTGCTGCACGAGCCGGTGCCGCTGCGGCAAACATGCCGCTGTATCAGTTTATTAACAAAGGGCAGATTCCGGAGAAAATCTTTGTTCCCTCGCTGAACATGCTAAACGGCGGAAAATACAATGGGCTTCACATGACTTTTCAGGAGTTTATGGTAGCACCATATGGCGCTGCCAGCTTTACAGATGCGATACGGATTGCTGTTGAGATTTTTATGCATATGGGAGAAAAAATCAGAGAATTCCAGGACGGCAGAGCTGCTCTGATCGGCAACTATCAGGGATGGGCGGCTTTCTCAGATGATCCTTATGTTACACTGCAGTTAATCCATGAGACGGTTAAAGATCTGGGCTATCAGGACAAGGTTTGCTATGCGCTGGACTGTGCCAACAGCGATAATTATGACAAAGAGAGTAAGAAATATCGTTACAAGGGCGATTGGGCCACAAGAGAGGAACTGATATCTGACCTTGCTGCAATCACAGAGGATTTTCCGATACTGTTTATTGAAGATGGTTTGGATGAAGATGATTTTGAAGGTTTCGCTTATGCGTCTTCAAAACTGAATACGATAATTGTAGGAGATGACTTTTTATGCACCAATAAGAAGAGGCTTGAAAAAGCGTTGGAAATGCACGCCTGCCGTGGAATGATTTTCAAGCCAAATCAGGTAGGAACCGTTACAGAAGCGCTGGAGGCGGTAAAGATACTTCAGGAGCGAGATTTATATGCAATCCCGTCAGGCAGAGCCGGCGGAGCAGTGGATGATCCGACTCCGGAAATTGCATTTGGTTTTTCTGCACCTGTAATAAAAACAGGGGCACCCAGAAGCGGCGAAAGGACGAATGCAATTAACACAATGATGAGGATTGAGGAGGAATTGGAAGGCAAGACAGTATTATACGACTTAAGGCATATGCTTGAAGCCGGGAAAACACATGTGTAATAACGTCCCCAATTCTAAGCAACATCAAAGGGCAGGATCAGTTGAATCCTGCCCTTGTTTGTTGAATCATAATTTCAGCACATTCCCGGTTACAGGATCTCTTCCAGCTTCAGCGACATGCTGCCGTCCTCTTTGATGAAGCACGGAATGCCAAGGCGGGTTGTTCCGCGGATCCCGTCATAGAGCGGGTCGCTGTCGCGCAGGGCGAGGTAGGCTTTCAGATCCGCGTGGCTTCCGAGGATATCCTTAAAGTCTACGGAGACGCCTGCTTCCGTGAGTTTGTTTAACGCCGCCAGCGTATTCGTGCAGGCGTGGCTTCCGATGACAGTAAGTTTCATGATATGTTCCTCCTTACAGAAAACTGGTCTGCTGCCGATTACCGAAGGAAGATCGGAGCGCCGGGGCCGAGCGGCAGATCCAGGAAGTAGAACACCAGAACAAGGATGATCAGCAGGATCAGATACAGTACGGTGTAAGGAATTTCCATGGAGATCAGCGTGCCGATACCGACCTTATCTTCTTTACGGACCTTGTAGCTTTCCAGCAGACCGAGTGCGATCGGCAGGTTTGTCTCGACAGGGGAGATGATGTTGAAAGTAGAATCGCCGATGCGGTAGAGGATCTGCGTCATGGCGGGGCTGACGCCCAGCATGGCGAGCATGGGGACGAACAGAGGCGCGACCATGACCCACTTGCCGCTGTTGCTGGTCATAAAGATGTTGATGAAGCACGAGAGCAGGATCATCAGAATGAACAGCGTGACATTGCCCACGTTGAGCTTTGTGAGAAATGCAGCTCCCTTGGCTGCAAGGACGCTTGCGATCTTACTCTCGGAGAACAGGTTGACGAAGACCGATGCGGTCAGGCAGACCGTCAGGAAAGAGCTGACCATCGCGAAGGTCGTCTCGAGCGTCGCAGGGACATCCTTGGAGACGTGAAGCGTCTTCGCGCCGATGCCGTAGGCGGTACCGATCGCCATGAAGAACAGGAACAGCAGCGGGATGATCATGTTAAGCAGTGGGGATGAGGGAACGAGTGTCCCGTCTTCCGCGCGCATGAAGGAGTTCTTCGGAATGCAGATAAGGACGAGGAGGACAAGATAGACGATCGCGGTGATTCCGGCATATTTCAGGCCTCTGTTCTCGTCAGCGGTCAGGCGCATCTTGTCGAGCTCGCTGGAATCCTTCTGGAACTGGAGCTCGGGATACTGGCGGTTGATATAAGGCGCGACAATGTATTTCGTTACGATAAAGCAGGCTGCAGTCATGACAAAGGTGGCGACGACCATGAAGTAGTAGTTGACCAGCGCATGGGTTGCGGGTGCATTGCCCGCTGCGTCCGCGATACCGTCCGCTGCGACGATCTGGCTGGAAAGTCCCGCCAGGAAGGTGTCGACAGAAGTCGGGAACAGACATGCGGTGAAACCGCCGTTTGCTGCGGCATAGCCCATGATGATGCCGATCCAGGGGTGCAGCCCCATTGCCTTGAAGACAGCGGCGGCGATGACCATGGTGAAGATAACGCCTGCGCCGGAGCCGATGCTGGAGTTGACGCCGACGAACGCGACGGTCATGAAAACGATGGCGAGCGGCGCACCGATGACGGCCTTGCGCATCATGGCGTCAAACAGGCCGAGCTTTTCCGCATAACTGACGCCGACCACCATGACGACGACCATGCCCAGCGGATAATAATTGATGAAAATGGAGACATAGTTCTGCAGATACTTGGAGAGTGTTGCGAGGTTCATCAGGTTGACGACGGAAACATTCGTTGTCTGCACGACGCCGTCCACGACAGTCGGGTAGTCTGCCGACCAGCCGATCGCGGAGAGGATCCCGGAGAGCACGACCGTGATCGCCGAGAGGAAGATGAACAGGAAGAAGGGATGCGGGAGCTTGTTTCCGATCACCTCGATGACTTCCATTACCTTTTCCATTCTGTTACTGTCTTTTACCTTTGCTTTTGGTTCCATACCTTAACCCCCTTTAATAAGATATCTATGCTTGCAATGCGGAACCCGCATTGATTTCCTGAAGCATCTCCTTCACATCGGCCTCGGTGACTTCTCTGCCGGAGCGCACCTTCTCCTCGATCCTTCTGCGCAGGATACCGCCGATGTAGCCGCGGAAGTTCATGGGAACAGTGTAGAGCGCGCGGGTCAGGATCAGCTGACGCTCGTCGTTCCAAAGCGCTTCAAAATTGTTGCGGTAGTCGCCGAAGGCGAAATCCGGGATACTGTGCGCGGTGTTCTTCCGGTATTCTTCGGTCGCTGCCGCGTCGACCTCGCCGTCCTTTATGCAGACGCCGTAGAACTTCTTTGCCGCCTCTGCGGAAAGGAGCTCGTTGTCGCAGTCGCGCTTTACATCCGCAGCCGGCCGAAGAAATGCGTCGCCGTAGCCTCCGCCGCCCTGCGAGTAGAAGGAGATGGTGTCGCCGGGCTGTACGCGGACCTCATCCAGACTGTGAAGCTGCACCTGATCCGCTTTTCCTTCGTTCTTATAGATCAGCGCAAGACTGGCTTCCGTTCCGCCCTTGCGGCCCCAGGGCTGGAATTCATTGCGTTCCATGTTTCTTGCAGAGACGATCGTATCGGGACCAAGATTCCGGAAGATCAGCTCGACACCCGCGCCGCCGCGGTATCTGCCGTGTCCGTAGGAATCCTTACGCAGACCGTAGTGCTCCACAAGGACCGGCATGTCCGCCTCGGTGGATTCCACCGGGACATTCCGCATGTGGCCGACGGCAAAGTCCATGCCGTCTACGCCGTCCTTCATCGGACGCGCACCGGAGCCGCCGCAGATCGGCTGGATGACGCCGACCTTGCGCTTGCCGCTCTTACTGTCGACAGCAGACAGGGAGATGATGCAGGCCTGTCCGCA